>JAGWUK010000213.1 GCA_028868455.1 Burkholderiales bacterium
CAGAGTTGCTGGCAATGGCCAATCAGCCGCAAGAACCCGGTGCCGACATCAGCGATTTTCTGGAAGCCTGTAGCGGCACCGCACAGCCGCATGCCGTTGCGATACATCCCGACGATATTGCCCTGATGACCTATACCTCAGGGACCACCGGCCTGCCAAAAGGTGCGATGCTGAGTTATCGCAACGCCAGCTATAAAACCGCCGTGGCAGCCGCCGCCTGCCGCGGTAGCAAAGACGATGTCCTGCTGGCTGTCGCGCCGCTGTATCACATCGCCGGCATGGTCATGGGCATGAATATCGCGATACACACGGGTGCAAGTTGCGTGCTGCTGTACCGCTTCGATCCGGTCACGGTATTGCAGGCCATCAGCCGCTACCACGTCAGCTGGTGGTACAGCATTGCGCCGATGAATGCGGCCATCATGCAACTGCCGGTAGCACGCGACTACGATCTGTCCAGCCTGCGTTTCAATCCGGTGACCAGTTTCGGCATTCAGCTCACAGAAACGATGGCGCAGCAATGGCAAACGCTGGCGCCGAATTGCCTCGTCTGCGAAGCTGCCTATGGACTGAGCGAAACGCATACCGTCGATACCGTCATGCCCCTTGATGCCATACGCTGGGGCACACACGGCAAACCCGTGCCGGGCAATGAAATCCGTATCGTTGACCCGGACAGCGGCGAAGAATGCGCGACCGGCGTCAGCGGCGAAATCATCCTGCGCAGCGCCGGCGTTTTTCACGGCTACCGCAATAAACCGGAAGCCACGGCGCAAACCCTGCGCGACGGCTGGGTATATACCGGCGATATCGGCAAGCTCGATGCGGACGGCTATCTGACTTTTCTCGGCCGCTTCAAGGAAATGATCAAGGTTTCCGGCTATAGCGTTTTTCCGGAAGAAGTCGAAAGCATCCTGATCCGCCACCCGGCCATTGCACAGGCCGCAGTGATCGGGCTGCCCGATCCGGAAAAAGGCGAAATCATCAAAGCCTGCATTGTCCTCAAACCCGGTTACCGCGCCGCGCCGGAAGAAATCCGCCTGTGGTCGCGTGAACACATGGCGAATTACAAAGTGCCAAAGCAGGTAGAAATTCTGGATGCCTTGCCCAGCACCGGAGCCGGCAAAGTATTGCGTCGACTGTTGAAATAAGTCCTGAAAAAAAGGAATACCGTGTTCAAAAAAATACTGATCGCCAATCGTGGCGAAATCGCCGTCCGCATTGCCCGCGCAGCCCATGATCTCGGCGTGGAAACCGTGGCCGTGTATGCCGCCGATGATGCCGACGCTTTGCATGTGCGCCAGGCAAAGCAGGCGCGCGCGCTGAACGGCAGCGGAGCGGCAGCCTATCTGGACGGCGCGCACATGCTGCGCATCGCCAAAGAAGCAGGCTGCGACGCGATCCATCCCGGCTATGGATTTCTGAGTGAACGCGCGGATTTCGCCACGGCCTGCCGCGCGGCGGGTATCGGCTTCATCGGCCCGGACAGCGCGCATCTGCAATTATTCGGCGACAAGGCAAAAGCGCGTGAACTGGCGCAGCAATGCGCCGTGCCGCTCGTACCCGGCACCGGCGCAGCAAGTCTGGCGCAGGCGAAAGAATTTTTCGCCACGCAAGAGCAAGGCGTCGTCATCAAAGCCATCGGCGGCGGCGGCGGACGCGGTATGCGCGTGGTGCAGGATGAAGACGAACTGGACGCTGCGTATGCGCGCTGCGTGTCCGAAGCGCGCGCTGCCTTTGGCGTGGATGGCGTGTATCTTGAGCGACTGATCGCCCGTGCCAGACACATAGAAATCCAGATCGTTGGCGACGGTCAGCGTGTCATGGCACTCGGCGAACGAGAATGCACGCTGCAAAGACGTTTTCAGAAACTGATAGAAATCGCTCCCAGCCCCAGCCTGTCTGCGCCGCTGCGGCAGCAAATCACGCAAGCTGCGCTGCGCATGGCGCAACAGGTTGGCTATCGCAATCTGGGAACATTTGAATTTCTGGTCGATGAGCAATCCGCTGATCTTCCATTTGTGTTTATCGAAGCCAACCCGCGTCTGCAAGTCGAGCATACCGTCACCGAAGAAGTCTTCGGCATCGATCTGGTGCAATTGCAAATCCGGCTGGCCGCCGGTGCCAGTCTGTCCGATTGCGGACTCGATGCCGATGCGCCGCCGGCACCGCTAGGCTACGCAATGCAATTGCGCATCAATGCCGAAACTCTGGATGCGCAAGGCAATGCCATGCCGGCCAGCGGTCGCCTGCAAGCATTCAGTCTCGCAAGCGGCCCCGGTATCCGCGTGGATACCCATGCGTATCCGGGCTATGCGCCCTCGCCGCATTACGACACTTTATTGGGTAAGCTGATCGTCAGCATCCGTCAGAATGATTTTGCTGCACTGTCTCGCCGCGCACAAAGGGCGCTGGCGGAATGCCGTATCGACGGCATCGCCTGCAATCTGGGCATTCTGCATGCCTTGCTCGACAGAGAAGAATTTGTTCCTCATCGCGTGGATACCCGCTTTGTCGAACGCCATTTATCTGAATTGTTACAGGCGGCTGAAACCTTTCAGGCTGCGGCCGATGACAGCGAGGAAAAATCCGTCCTGCCAGAACGCGTCATACCAGAAGAATCCGCGCCCGATCGCGGCGTCGCCGTGCGTTCCGGCATGCCAGCCAGGCTGGTGCAGATTTGCGTGCAGGCAGGCGATAACGTGGTGGCCGGAGCGCCGCTGGCGATCATCGAAGCGATGAAGATGGAGCACGTCATCGAAGCGCCATCTGCCTGCAGCATCCTGGAAATCCGTGCGGATCTGCACCAATTCGTCAGCGCAGGACAAATCCTGCTGGTCGTCGAAGAACTGGACGATGCGGGACTGGTCGCGATTGAAGCACAGGCGGCCGACCCCGACCACGTACGTCCCGATCTGCAAAAATTGTACGACAGGCTGGCGCTGACACTGGATGCCAATCGTCCGGCGGCGATTGAAAAACGCCATGCTCAGGGCGGCCGCACGGCACGCGAAAATATTGCCGATCTCTGCGATGCCGACAGTTTCATCGAATACGGCGCGCTGGCCATCGCTGCGCAAACGCGCCGCCGCAGTCTGCAAGACCTGATGCACAACACTCCGGCCGATGGCATGGTGACCGGCGTTGCCACCATCAATGCCGCCCTGTTTGGCAAAGAGCACAGTCGTTGCGCAGTGCTGGCGTATGACTACACCGTGCTGGCCGGTACGCAAGGCATGCGCAATCATCAAAAGACCGACCGCATGCTGGCCGTTGCGCATCAGCTGAAACTGCCGGTCGTGCTGTTTGCCGAAGGCGGCGGCGGTCGCCCCGGCGATACCGATATGCCCATCGTTGCCGGTCTGAATAATCATACCTTCAGCCAGTTCGCAGCGCTGTCGGGCAAGGTGCCGGTGGTCGGCATTGTGCACGGGCGCTGCTTTGCCGGTAACGCGGCGCTGCTCGGTTGCAGCGACGTGATCATTGCGACCAAAGCCAGCAATATCGGCATGAGCGGCCCGGCGATGATCGAAGGCGGCGGGCTGGGCAGTTTCCGCCCCGAACAGATCGGCCCCAGCGACGTGCAATCGACCAACGGCGTCATCGATATTCTGGTCGCGGACGAAGCCGCTGCGGTGCAGGCAGCGCGCCAGTATCTGTCGTATTTTCAGGGCGATCTGAAAGAATGGCAGTGCGCCGATCAGCGCTTGTTGCGCGCGGCGATTCCGGAAAATCGTTTGCGTGTGTATGACATCCGCACGGTCTTGTCCCTGATCGCCGACAGTGGCTCTGTGCTGGAATTGCGACAGGGATTCGGTGCCGGAATAGTGACAGCGCTGGCGCGCATTGGCGGACGTGCCGTCGGCATCCTGGCGAATAATCCGCAGCATCTGGGCGGCGCGATTGATGTCGAAGCGGCGGATAAGGCGGCGCGCTTTATGCAGCTTTGCAATGCGCATGGTTTGCCGCTGATTTCGCTGACGGACACACCCGGTTTCATGGTCGGCCCCGAGATCGAAGCGCAGGCGCAGGTAAGGCATGTATGCCGGATGTTCGTCGTCGCTGCGCATCTGCGCGTGCCGTTTTTCACTGTGGTCTTGCGCAAAGGCTATGGCCTGGGCGCGCAGGCGATGACGGCCGGTGGCTTCGATGCGCCGGTATTGACCGTCTCGTGGCCGACCGGTGAATTCGGTGCAATGGGGCTGGAAGGCGCAGTACGGCTGGGTTTTCGCAAGGAGCTCGAAGCGGCAGCCGAAGGCGCAGAACGCGATGCCTTGTTCAAGCAGCTGGTCGATCAGCAATATGCCAATGGCGAGGCCGCCAATATGGCAGCAACGCTGGAGATCGATGCCGTGATTGACCCGGCCGACACACGGCACTGGCTTGTGCGTGGGCTGGAATCAGCTGCACAGAGCCTGGCGGTATCGGCGCCACCAGCGCCGTTTGTCGATAGCTGGTAGGGCCGTCACCGTCATGGTGAAAGTGCCAGTCCACACGTTTTTTGGCTTTGCA
The DNA here is from genome assembly GCA_028868455.1 of Burkholderiales bacterium. Lineage (GTDB taxonomy): Bacteria > Pseudomonadota > Gammaproteobacteria > Burkholderiales > Burkholderiaceae_D > Undibacterium. Next base: position 4,513 of record JAGWUK010000213.1, read on the forward strand.
CTACACTCAGGGGTCATGCGCAATACCAACCAGACTGTCACCGGAAAAAGTTAACAGGCATCCGGCCAGCGCCGCGAGAAAACCTCTTGCGGCGTCGCCATGTCAGGGCTGCTGGAATGGTTTTGCGTCAGCCCTTATTCGAAGAAAGTACCCGATCATGACTGTCAAACAAGCACCCGATCTCAAAACCGTCCTGATCGCCACCGGCTTTGTGCTGACGCTGGCGATGGGGGTGCGGCATGGTTTCGGCTTTTGGCTGCAACCGATTTCGCAAGCACACGGCTGGACGCGGGAAACCTATTCGACCGCGATGGCGGTGCAAAATCTGATGTGGGGTCTGTTCGGTCCGTTTGCCGGGATGGCGGTGGATAAATACGGCACGGCGCGCGCCATCGTTTTGGGCGCGTTTTTATATGCCGGTGGTTTGTTGTGGATGGCGCTGGTTGATCAGCCTGTGATGTTTGTGCTGGGTTCCGGCGTGCTGATTGGCGCGGCGCTGGCCTGCACGGCATTCGGTGCGGTCAGCGGCATTATCGGGCGCACGGCACCGGCAGAAAAACGTTCGTGGGCGTTTGGCCTGTCGTCTGCCGCCAGCTCTTTCGGGCAGTTTGTGATGATGCCAGTGGAGCAGCAAATGATTACGCATACGAACTGGCAATTCGCGTTTTATCTGCTGGCGGCGCTGGTCTTGCTGGTGATGCTGCCGATGGCATGGAAGCTGCGCGAACCGGCGACCGATCATAGCGCAGGACGTCATCAAAGCGTGCGCGATGCGATCAGCGAAGCCTTTCAACACAAGTCGTTTTTATTGCTGGTCGCCGGATATTTTGTCTGCGGATTCCAGCTGGTGTTCATCGGCGTGCATATGCCTGCCTATCTGAAAGATAAAAGCATCATGGACCCGAACGTCGCCGTCACGGCGCTGGCGCTGATTGGCCTGGGCAATATTTTCGGCTCTTACTATGCGGGCAAACTGGGCGGGATGTTTCCGAAACGCTATTTGCTGTCGTCGATCTACATCAGCCGCACGGTCGTGATTGCGCTGTTTTTGCTGGCGCCGCTGTCAGCCTATTCTGTGTATATCTTCGCGGCCGCCATGGGGATTTTGTGGCTGTCCACGGTGCCGTTGACAAATGGTGTGATCGCCGGCATTTTTGGCGTGCAATATCTGTCGATGCTGTCGGGCTTTGTGTTCTTCTCGCATCAGCTCGGCAGCTTTTTGGGCGTCTGGCTGGGCGGTTATATTTATACCAAAACCGGTAGCTATGATCTGGTCTGGGGGATTACCCTGGGCTTAGGCATTTTTGCCGCACTGGTGAATTTGCCGATCAACGAACAGGCCATCAGCCGCCCACAAACTGCACTGGCATAAACCATGAAACTGCGTCAGAAACTCGTCCGCCTCTTGCTCGCCGCGCTGGTGCTGGCGTTGCTGACGGCGACGTTTCTGGC
>JAGWUK010000214.1 GCA_028868455.1 Burkholderiales bacterium
TATTTCATTGGTTGCATAAAAGCCCAGGTGAACATTGATGCCCATACTGATCTCTCGCCTTTGAGATGCAACGGATAAAGCGACCAATCAACTCACCCGGGTCGCTTTAGCGTTTTTCAGCCGCCCTTCTTTCGAGATCAAAATCTCGTCATTACAACTTTTCCCGATCTGCCTTGCTGTATTTGAATCTTGCCTTCGTCAATCGGACGACACAGCACACATCAATCCCCTAAATCGTATTTTCGACAAGTGCACTTCAAGTCCTGCGAACAGTGCACTCAACAAAATCAATACATCGATAAGCGAATTATCTTCCCCATCTGCAAAAAAAATTTAGCTGTTGTAGACTATTGCCTAGTCAACGAGTTTTCTTTAAGAAATGAATACCGAATACACAACACCTCAGCAATTAGACCCCACCATCATTGAAGACAGCGTCGGCTATCTGCTTGCACGTGCCAGGACGATGTTGTCGCGCTCCATTGATGAGTCCTTGCGCAAGCTGGATATCACTCATGCTCAAGGCAGTGTATTCATGATGCTTTCCATCGGTAAATGCAATACAGCGGCCGAATTAGCGAGAGATCTGTTTATTGACTCTGCGGCGATGAAACGTACATTGGACAAACTGGAGGCAAAAGGCTTTGTCGAACGGATTCCCGACGCAAAGGATAAACGCCTGTACCAACTTGAACTGACTGCCGCCGGAAAAACACTTGCACAGCAATTGCCGCCAATTTATGCAGCCGTCATTGATCTTGGATTCACAGGATTCAGTCCAGAAGAAATCGGCTTTTTAAAGTGCCTTTTACGCAAGCTGTTAGCGAATCGTCCATTATTGGAATCAAAAAATTAATCATTGCCATGACAAGCAGTTTATTTGCACGAAACTTTTAAATTCACGTTACTCATGAAAAATCAATTTCTCAAAACTTCACCTGTTCAGCATGCTGTGCGCATCCTGGTCACGGGTCTGGCGTTGACGATGCTAACGGCCTGCGTCAGTTTTGACGGCATCCAAAGCAACGCAAAAATCAATACGCTCAACGCCGACAGCGGCGGTTTTTCTTTGCGCAATGCAAATGGCATGTGGCCCGACGCTCATTGGGCCGTCGGCATTGGCGGCAAGGACTTGCAAACATTGATCGATCAGGCCCTGGCAAACAATCCCAGTCTTCAGGTCGCTGCGGCAAGACTCAAAGCAGCGCAAGCGGCAACTACGGCTGTTAACGCCAACTCCCTGCCCTCTGTTAATGCCAGCTTTGACAGCACTTATCAGCGATTTACTGAAAAAGGATTGATTCCTCCTCCGCTGGCTGGCACCTATAACAGCAATAACCAGTTAGCCCTGAACGCATCCTATGAATTTGATTTTTGGGGTAAGCACAGCGCAGAAATGCGCGCGGCATTGTCGCAAGAAAAAGTCGCCGAAGCAGAAGGTCAGAGCGTTCGGCTTTTGCTTAGTAATGCCATCGCGCGCAGCTGGCTGCAATTGGCGCGCCAATACGCACAGCTCGATCTCAGCACGCAACAACTTGCCATTCGCGAGAAGCTCGATACGTTAACGCATCAAAGGGTTAAAGCGGGGCTGGAAACCGACACGGCAATTCAACAAGACCGTATTCAGACCGTCAATTTAAAAACAGATATCGCGCAATGGAAGGAAGCCATCGCGCTGACACGCAATCAAATCGCCGCTCTTCAGGGGTTTGGACCAAAGCATGGCAAAGAGATTGCAAAACCCGAATTACGTCTGACTCAAGAAAACACGCTACCTGCATCGTTGCCGTTGGAATTAATAGGCCGGCGTCCGGATATCGTTGCAGCCCGCTGGCGTGTTGAGGCCAGCGAAGGTGAGATTGATGTCGCCAAAACACAGTTCTACCCGAATATTAATCTGGTAGGCTTCGCGGGACTATCAAGTCTGGGCATTAGCAATCTATTGCAAAGTGGTAGCAGCATTGTCGGCGTCGGACCAGCGATACGCTTGCCGATATTTGAAGGCGGACGTTTAAGAGCGCAATTGAAAGGTCGCGTAGCAGCGTACGACATCGCAGTTGCAACTTACAACCAAAGTCTGAACGATGCCTTGCGTGAAGTGGCGGATCAGGTACAGACGCTCAACGCCAGCACAGAACAAGCAAAGCAACAGCAGGCTGCGGAGCAGGCTGCACGCAAAAATCTGGCATTGGCACAACAAAGACAGAAAATCGGCACCAGTAGCATGCTGCCCGTGCTTGCGGCCGAAAACATCCTGATCAATGAGCAAAAGCGTTCCCTGGAAATTGCGATACGCCATGCCGATAGTCAGATCAATCTGATCAAAGCACTTGGCGGCGGCTATGACAGCAAGGCAAACCTTACTGATGCGCTGACTACGCCGATTTCCCACAATTCGACCAAGCAAATGAAAAACACCGTATTAACCAAACCGGAGGCCGCGTAATGAACGCCCCAGTACAAAACAACCAAAACTCTGCTCCAACTCCTGTAGAAGTCGCCCCCGATAACGGCAAACGTCGAGGCTTATTATTGATCATCACAGCAATCATCTTGATTGCAGGCGCTGCATATGCCACATGGTGGACATTAGTCGGGAAAAATTTTGAAGATACCGAGGATGCCTACGCGGCTGGCAATGTAGTTCAAGTCACACCACAGGTCGGCGGCACAGTTCTGGCAATTCATGCCGACGACACCGAAATGGTGCAAGCCGGTACAGCGCTGGTTGATCTGGACAAGGCCGACGCGAAAGTCGCTGTCGACCAGGCAGAGGCGCAACTTGCACAAACAGTACGCGAAGTACGCGTATTGTTTGCCAACAACGGCAGCCTTCAGGCAAATGTCAGTCTGCGCACCGCTGACGTCGAACGCAGCAAAGCAGATCTGGCGCGCCGTCAGCAATTGCTGAGTACCGGCGCAATTTCTGCCGAAGAACTGGAGCATGCCAAAAACGCCGTCAAAACAGCAGAATCCGCATTGCAGGTCGCCAATGAACAACTTGCCTCCAATCGCACTTTGACCGAAAACACCAGCGTAACGCAGCACCCAAGTGTATTGCGAGCTGCGTCGAAATTGCGCGAAGCCCTATTGGCTTACAGCCGTACGACGCTGCCTGCACCTTTGAGCGGTTACATCGCTAAACGCTCAGTGCAAGTTGGTCAGCGCGTTGCCGCAGGCGCTCCTCTACTTTCCATTGTTCCGCTCAATTCCTTGTGGGTTGACGCCAACTTTAAAGAAGTGCAACTGGCGCATATGCGGATAGGGCAAGACGTCGTATTGCACTCAGATTTGTACGGCAGCGATGTCGCATTTCACGGAAAAGTGCAAGGCCTGTCGGCGGGAACTGGTTCTGCTTTCGCCTTGCTGCCTGCGCAGAACGCCAGCGGAAACTGGATCAAAGTTGTCCAGCGCGTCCCTGTTCGTATCACATTGGATCCAAAAGAATTGGAAGCGCATCCTTTACGTATCGGTGTTTCGATGCAGGTGAAGGTCAACATTTCCCAACAAACTGGTGCGGCGGTTGCAAGCAATACTGCACGACCTTCCCCGGCATACCAGACCACCGTCTTCGAAAAAAATGGCAGTGATGCCGATCAACGTATTGCCGCAATCATTCAAGCCAATCTGGCGTCGTCGAAACCTATGCCTGTATCTTCATCCCAAAAGGCAAAGTAAATGAGCACGGCTTTTCGCGCGCAACATGCGCCACTCAAGGGACCGCAACTTGCCATGGGAACGCTGGCCTTATCGCTGGCGGTTTTCATGAACGTGCTGGACTCGTCTATCGCTAACGTTTCCATTCCGGCGATCTCGGGTAATCTCGGCGTCTCGCCACAACAAGGCACCTGGGTCATCACCTCGTTCGCTGTCGCTAATGCGATCTCGGTTCCGTTGACAGGTTGGCTTACTACCCAGTTCGGGCAAGTGCGATTGTTCATGACGTCCATTTTGCTGTTCGTCATTTCGTCCTGGTTGTGCGGCATGGCGCCCAATATCGAAATGCTGATTGCCGCGCGCATTTTGCAAGGCGCCGTTGCCGGACCAATGATTCCTTTGTCGCAATCCTTGTTATTGGCCAGCTACCCTCCCGCAAAAAGCTCCATGGCGCTAGCGCTGTGGGGAATGACGACGCTGGTAGCGCCTATCATGGGGCCCTTGCTGGGCGGATGGATATCAGACAATTATTCGTGGCCGTGGATTTTTTATATCAATATTCCGGTTGGATTATTTACTGCATGGGCGACCTGGTCGATCTACCGGAAGCGAGAGTCAACGATTCGTATTTTACCCATCGATAAAGTCGGTCTGTTTTTGCTGGTAGTCTGGGTCGGTTCGTTGCAGCTAATGCTGGATAAAGGGAAAGAACTGGACTGGTTTAACTCGGGCGAAATCCTGACGCTGACTGCGATTGCTCTGATTGGTTTTATTTATTTCGTGATCTGGGAATTGGGCCAGGATCATCCCGTGATTGATTTATCGCTGTTTAAAGGGCGCAATTTTACTGCGGGTGTAATTGCCATTTCGGTTGGCTATGGCCTTTTCTTTGGCAGTCTCGTGATCATGCCTTTGTGGTTGCAAACACAGCTTTCGTATACGGCAACCGAAGCCGGTAAAGTGATGGCACCCGTCGGTGTCTTTGCGATTATTCTGTCGCCTATCATTGGTAAGATCTTGCCGAAAGTCGATGCCCGAAAAGTCGCGTCAATTGCATTCATGGGCTTCGCTTTGGTGTTTTTTCTGCGCGCGAGATTTACGACAGAAGTGGATACGATCAGTTTGCTGATACCGACACTGTTGCAAGGTGCAGCGATGTCGATGTTCTTTATTCCGTTGACGTCGATCATCCTGTCCGGGCAAGCACCAGATAAAATTCCGGCTGCTGCAGGTTTATCCAACTTCGTCCGCATCATGTGCGGCGGCATGGGGGCATCGATCATGACGACCTTGTGGGATAGTCGCACGACCTTACATCATTCACAGATGGCCGACCACACGGGAAGCAGCTATCCGGCATTTGTTCAGAGCATCCAGAACCTGATGCATCTGGGCATTCCGGAACAAGGCGCGTATGCGATTGTCAATCGCAGCATCGATGTTCAGGCTAGTACGATGGCGGCGACCGATATTTTCATGATGTCTGCTTACATGTTTCTCGGCCTGGTTGGTCTGGTGTGGATGACAAAACCTAAAAAATCGGCCGTTCCGGTCGATGCTGGTGGTGCTCACTGAACCTGGCTCAGTAAAATGAATGCCTGAGAAAAAAGGAGGCATCCAGCCTCCTTTTTATTGTTCGCTTGCGTAAATTGTTCCGGCGAGGATAGTGGCGAAAGCAGCTCCCTTTGGACAACGAAGTGCTTTAACGCTGCTGGAGCGGTTTGCGTAAGTCTGTATTCATTGCTGCCTTGCGAAGATCGGCGGCGACATAAGCACCGCGGACTTCAAAATGAACCTGATCCAGCAACTTCCCTCCCGCGTCCAATAAACTCAGGACATGTTTTCCCGGCCAAGGGGACCAGTCATGCACCAATTCCTTCAGGGCAGGACTTTTGCTTCCATGCGGGTGATTGATCAAGTGCCCATCCAATACCAGCATACCGTTGCCCTTGGCATTTGCATCAAAGCGGATGCGCTGACGCTCAGGAGGAATATCGGGATCCAATGCCACGATCATGCCCGATTTTGGGTACAGAATGGCTGGCTGTATATTGTCTGACTTTGCAAGCGCAAGATAAGTCTGCGCAGTCCCTGGCAAAAACAGCTCATTGCGCGCCGCCTCCAACTGCCCTTCGTACGAAATTTTCCGACGTTCTATCTTTACTGGCACCGTTGCTATCGGTTCAACATGGCCGCTATCCCGTTTATATAAATACTGCATGACTTCCTGCCAGACCGGGGCAGCACCGGTAATGCCTGAAACATCCCACATAGGTG
>JAGWUK010000215.1 GCA_028868455.1 Burkholderiales bacterium
TTGTCTAACGGCAGCAAAGTTCGTATATCCGACAATAAACGGTCCAACCCAGCAGCGGACATTAAACTGGGCGTTCCCCCTCCGATAAAGACCATATAGATTTTGCGCCCCCAGATTAACGGCAATGATGCCTCCAGATCTGCCCGCAAAGCTGCCAGATAGTTTTCTTCGTCAAAACTCCCACGAACCTCATGCGAATTGAAATCGCAATACGGGCATTTACGCACACACCAAGGGAAATGCACGTACAAAGAAAGCGGAGGCAAACTGGATAATTGCAATGGACCTGGTGCAAGATATTTTGCCGCTACATCTTCTGGAATCTGTTCTAGAGCAACGGTGCGCCGGGACATGCCAGCCAGTCCAGAAACAGGTTTAATCGGTATCATTTCAACTTCTCAACTAAGGCACGTAAAGCCTGTCCACGGTGAGACATCTGGTTTTTCTCTTCAGACGAAAGCTCTGCGACCGTTTTATTCAAGGCTGGCAAGCAGAAATAGGAATCGTATCCAAAACCATTTTCTCCGCGCGGAGTCGCAATTATTTGCCCTTTCCACACGCCGTCAGCAATCACAGGTTGTGGATCGTTTTCTGAGCGAACCAGCACCAGTACACAATAATAATAGGCCGACTTATCATCAAAATTACGCAATTCCTCGACCAGTTTTTGATTGTTACGCAAATCTGATTTTGGTTCTCCCGCAAATCGTGCCGACAAAACTCCTGGTTGCCCATTCAAAGCATTGACGCAAATTCCTGAGTCGTCGGCCAATGCTGGCAATCCAGTCAACTTTGATGCATGGCGTGCTTTTGCCAAAGCGTTTTCAACAAAACTGCCGTATGGTTCTTCTGCCTCAGGCACATTGAATTCTGACTGAGCACGCAGCACAATTCCTAATGGTTGCAGTATTTGATAAAACTCTTTGAGTTTTCCTTGGTTATTGGACGCTAGGACAATTTGACGTTGCATGTTAACTTCCCTCAAGATTCCTGCAATCCCAGCACCTGTTTCTGAAGTGCAATTAAATCGCTGATTCCTTCATCAGCCAGATCCAATAATTGATTCATCGTTGCTCGATCAAAAGCTGCGCCTTCTGCGGTTCCCTGAACTTCAACGAAATGCCCGTGCTCCGTCATAACCACGTTCATATCCGTGTCGCAGTCGGAATCTTCCGGATAATCCAGATCTAGCACTGCTACACCTTTGTAGACACCGACGGAAATTGCTGCAACAAAATGCTTGACCGGCACCTGAGCAATGACACCGTTTGCGACCAATTGAGAAAATGCATCGTAAGCAGCAACCATTGCACCGGAAATCGCAGCAGTACGAGTGCCGCCGTCCGCCTGGATAACGTCGCAATCAATATGCAAGGTTCGCTCACCAAACGCCTCCAGATCAAAAGCAGCGCGCAAGGAACGACCAATCAATCGCTGAATTTCCTGCGTTCTTCCTGATTGTTTTCCTTTGGCAGCTTCCCTATCCATACGTGTGTGCGTCGATCGCGGCAACATACCATATTCCGCTGTCAACCACCCCTGACCTTTTCCCTTCAAAAAGCCAGGAACCTTGTCTTCAATGCTGGCAGTGCAGATAACGCGGGTATCGCCAAATTCAATCAATACGGAACCTTCCGCATGCTTGGTGAAATGACGACTGATAATAACTGGGCGCAGCGCATCCGCTGCTCGCCCGCTAGGGCGGATAGTTTGAGGCATGATAATTAATTTTTTGAAGTAATACGGGATGATTTATGGATGGCGTTGCGAATTTCCGCAATCGCTTTTTCAATTTCGGCGTCATTAAAGACATCGTTATCTGTTGGTTCGCTACCGGCTTCTATCGGTGCCTGAATAGTGGTCGTTACCGATCCTATCGGCAAGGTATTGGTTGAAATAATAGTGGAATCTTCAAGGCGATCATCACCTTCCCACATCATGGCCAGCGCCGTCACGTTATCGCTTTGCTTGCCAGCAATGTCAACTGCCGACCGTATGAGTTCCGGCACCGCACGGACTATCGTATGCTCATGCAGACGTTGCGCCAGCATATGATCCGGCAACACAGACCATAATCCGTCGGAGCAAAGCAAAATCAAATCCCCTGGCTGCAAGGCCGCGCGACGAGAGAGTTCGACAATCGGCGCATTTGGTGCGCCCAGGCAATTAAAGAGTTTATTTCGGTCTGGATGTGTGTGGCGTTCTGCCGGGTCAACCTTACCCTGAGCGATCAATGTTTCCAGTCGAGAATGGTCTTTGGTGCGTAACAAAATCTGCCCCTGACGCATCCAGTACAGTCGGGAATCACCGCAATGCGCCCAGTACGCATGCCCATTCTGGATCAGGCAGGCAACAATAGTGGTTCGCGGTGTCTCCAGTAAATTATTAATAATACGATACCGATGAATTTCTTGATGGGCGGACAGAAAGCTATCTTCCATGAAGCGCTCTGGCTTGCCTATAATGGGGTGTGCTTGTTGTTGAAACAGATTGCCTATGGTTTGCATGGCAATTGCCGCTGCCATCTCCCCCATGATATGCCCACCCATACCGTCCGCCAGTAACAGCAAGATCGAGTCACGCGTGAAACTATAGCCCATGCGATCCTGATTGACCTTGCGGCCACCGATATGACTTTCTTGGTAGACGGAAAAACGCATAAGCAGTGAAAATTTTTAAATACGTCGTTAAAAAAGGAAAAAGCCGAACAGTTTGTTCAAACTAATTCAGCGTGCTCTCTTGTATTGTAGTGTGATCTTTTTCAACGCGCTTTTTCTTGTCGCTGCGAAAGATAGAGGACCATTTCTGACTGGCTTTTTCCATGAACGTCAATTCGCGTTGAGGCTGCACCTGAACAGCAAGTGCTTTTTGCAAAGCAAACACGCTTTGTGGCCTTTCCAGAGGATCCATTTTCAGGCACCAACGCACCACTTCAATTAATTCGGCAGAATACAAACCTTCCAACTTACGATAATGCCCGTCCATTTTATCGCTGGTTTTACGCTGATCCGATGGTTGCGGCGGTGCGCCAACCATGCAAGCAAAGATAGATGCGCCTATGCTATAAATATCAGTCCAGGGTCCCAGATTGCCGTTCTTTTGATATAACTCCGGCGCAGCGAATCCTGGTGTATACATTGGATACAACTTCGGGATATCGCTTTTCAATGTTTGCCTTGCCGCACCAAAGTCGAGCAAAATTGGCGTACCATCAAGACGCAAATAGATATTCGCCGGTTTTAAATCAAGGTGCAGCAGTTTATTCGTATGCACTTCGCGCAAGCCATTCATGACTTGATTGAACATGCGGCGGATAAAGCGCTCGGAAACAAGAGGCTTTTCACCCTTGTCTCGCCGGCGCAAAATATGTTCCTGCAATGAGCGTCCGGATTCATACGCCATCACCATATACACGGTTTCATTGGCACGGAAAAAATTAATAACGCTCACCACGTTGGGATGGGAAATGCGCGCCAGCGCCCGCCCTTCCTCAAAAAAACATTTGAGCCCGATGCGGTAAATCGGTAAATTTTCATTAGAGATGGCCGGAACCAATTCCCCCTGCTGACGCAGTGCCAGCGAACTCGGCAAATACTCTTTTATAGCTACCGCATTTCCATCTTCATCAGACGCCAGATACACAATACTGAAGCCGCCAGAAGCAATTTTCTTTACAATGCGGTATCCAGCAATTTCCAGACCATCTGGCAAAGGGGCGTTATTTTGTGCGGCCATCGATCATCCTGTCCTATTTACAAAGGGGATTGTGTTGATAATTACGATATTTGTAAAGAATATCCTGATGTCTGACGTTTAATTCTATTCAAGCCTGCGCTTCGCAGGTAATTTTAAGGAAGCACTTTGAGTATATACAGCATGACGGGGTATGCCACCAGTACGCAAGAAACTGATGCCGGCACCATGACGATAGAGATAAAAAGCGTCAACTCACGTTTTCTTGACCTGCAATTTCGCATCAATGACGATTTCCGCTCGGTGGAGTCCTTATTCCGTGACGCGATTGCACGCAAATTAACACGCGGCAAAGTCGAATGCCGTTTCAGTTTTGGTAAAAAAACTGCTGAAACCACGAATCGTGCACTCAATAATGGCCTGCTGGCTCAATTGGCCGCTTTTCAAAATAGTTTGAAAAGCCAGTTTCCCGAGGCGACGCCACTCAGCATCAATGAGTTAATGCGCTGGCCGGGCGTCATTGAAGAAGCGGAAATGAACGCCGAACATTTGCAAACGCAAATCGTTAACACGATTAACGCAACATTAGACGCGTTCATCATCAGCCGTGAACGGGAAGGTGCCGCACTGGAACAGGTGCTTATCAGCCGCATAGCCGCCATGGAGGAAATCGTTACGCGCATTACGCCGATGATGCCGCAAGTTATCCAACAATTCCAGCAAAAAGCGACCGCACGATTGGAGGAAGCTCTCGGTTTGGCCCTGCAATCATCCGGCAACAATGCGGGACAAACCATTACGCGCGAAGAAGCGTTGGATCGCATCCGGCAGGAAGTCACGGTCTACGGTATTCGGGTCGACGTTGCTGAAGAACTGGCACGACTGTCTGCACACCTGACTGAAACCAGGCATATTCTGAAAAAAGGTGGGCAAGTCGGCAAACGACTCGATTTCATGATGCAAGAACTTAATCGCGAAGCCAATACACTAGGTTCTAAAGCCGCGCTAAAGGAATTGGCAGACGCCTCAATGGAACTGAAATTATTGATAGAACAAATGCGCGAGCAAGTGCAGAATCTTGAATAAGTAAGCGCATTTGCTTATACTCCCGCCGATATTTTTCCGGGAACAGGCAAAAATGTACCTTCGCCATTTTTGCCTGCCCCATCACAACAGGTTTAATCACCAGAGGACGACACAATGATTCCCAAAAATTCGACAGCTGGCAGCCTGTTTATTGTTGCGGCTCCGTCTGGCGCCGGAAAGTCAACTTTGGTCAACGCCCTGTTGGCGCAAGAACCAGCCATCAAGCTTTCCATTTCATACACGACGCGCCCACCACGCCCTGGCGAACACGATGGACGCGAATATCATTTCACGTCCGTAGAAGATTTTCTCGCCAGAAAAGCACAAGGCGAGTTTCTGGAAACGGCTGAAGTGCACGGCAATTACTATGGAACGTCGCGCATCGTTATTGAAGAACAAATGCGCGCCGGCACAGATGTGCTGCTGGAGATCGACTGGCAAGGCGCACAACAGGTGCGCAAGCAGTTTCCAGGCGCGGTAGGCGTGTTTATTTTGCCACCATCCATTCCAGCGCTGGAAGAGCGCCTCAAAAAACGCGGGCAAGATGAGCCGCATGTCATCACACGCCGGATTTTGGCGGCGGGCGGCGAAATGGCTCACTCTCCAGAGTTCGAATATGTTATTATCAATCAAGACTTTGCAACTGCGCTGTCCGAACTGAACGCGATTATCAAAGCGACACGCTGCAGATTTGCACAACAGGCAACGCGCAACATCGAACTGTTTGCCCAGCTTGGCATTCACGCCAACCCGAATTAATTCACGAACTCTTTTGTATTTAGGAAAGACCATGGCACGTATTACCATTGAAGACTCTTTGAAGCAAATCCCTAATCGTTTTCAACTGACGCTGTGCGCGACTTATCGTGCTCGTCAACTGTTACAAGGTCACACGCCAAAAGTGGAATCCAAAGACAAGCCAACCGTGATCGCTCTGCGCGAAATCGCACAAGGTAAAATCGGTATTGAAATGTTGAAAAAGGTTCCAGTGTAATTCTGCCTTGCGACCGAAGTAAAAAGCCTTCACATCTATCGGCCGGGAGTAACAGAATGAACTACACTGACAGCACTTCATCTCTGGTCAACCACCCGGTCGAAACAATGCCTGCGCCCTCCCATTCCGGCGAAGCAAATGCATCACT
>JAGWUK010000216.1 GCA_028868455.1 Burkholderiales bacterium
TTGCCGACTGACTTGATTCCCTTGCAAGCCTTCAATCTGGTTGGCCTGAATGCCTTGCGCGCATTGCTGGCAGATGCTGGCAAGCCGCTGGCTGCGGAGTCGATCTCGCTGGAAATTCCCGCTGTTCCCAGTCTGACCGCATTAGTGGATGGCTTGGTCGGTAATGGTCACGGCCTGATTATGACGATGGGCAAGGGGGGCGTCGGCAAGACCACGGCGGCTGCGGCCATCGCGGTGGAGCTGGCAGGGCGCGGGTATGCCGTGCATCTGACCACTTCAGACCCGGCGGCGCATCTGAAAGAAACTCTGGAAGGCAGTCTGGATAATCTCACCGTCAGCCGAATCGATCCACAGGCAGAGACCGAACGCTATCGTCAGCAAGTTATGGCGAGCAAAGGCAAAGACCTGGATGCGCACGGCAAGGCTTTGCTGGAAGAGGATTTGCTTTCCCCGTGTACCGAGGAGATTGCCGTGTTTCAGGCTTTCTCACGTGTCATCAGAGAAGCCGGGAAAAAGTTTGTCGTGATGGATACCGCACCGACCGGCCATACCTTGTTATTGCTGGATGCTACCGGCGCTTATCATCGGGAAATTGTGCGGCAGATGGCGAGTACAGGTTTGCACTTTACGACGCCAATGATGCAATTGCAGGACCCGGCCCAGACCAAAATCATCATCATCACCCTGGCCGAAACAACGCCAGTGCTGGAAGCCGCTGGTTTGCAGGCAGATTTACGACGCGCAGGCATTGAGCCCTGGGCCTGGATCATCAACAATAGTCTGGTCATGGCCAATCCGGTATCGCCATTGTTGCGCAGGCGGGCAGCCAATGAGTTGCAGCAGATGGACGCTGTCGCCACGCAATACGCGCAACGCTGGGCAGTGATTCCTTTGCAGGCCGAAGAGCCTGTGGGATTGGCAAGACTGAAAAAATTACTGCATCCCGTGCAGGACTGAAATCCCGCCGCGTAAACAATGCCACAAGGCGGGCAGCCAATAAAAAACTCCCCTGATTTTTCAAACAGGGGAGTTTTTTTAGCGCGACAATTACAGGAACTTGTAATTGACTGTGAAGGTGAAAGAACGGCCGCGTGGATCGGCGACGCGTGGTTCCCACGAGCTGCCAGCACCGGAATTGCTATCGTAAGTAATGGCAAATGGCGGATCGGTATTCAGGATGTTTTTGATACCTGCTGTCAGTGTCATGTTTTTGATACCCGAGTAACTGGCACTGAGATTAAAGATCGAATAGGCTTTGACATTCGGGTTGTAGTCCGATGGCGTCACCAGTCCGCTCAAGACACCTGGTAAGACCTGATCTTTATACCCGTCACGATAAATCTGCGACAGCATACTGGTCCAGTTCCCTTGTGTGTAGGTGACATAGGCTGTGTGTTTCCAGCGCAGACCCAGATCGCCCGTGAAGGTGAAACGACCCACTTCGCTTTCGCCATACGGGGCGTTGTCGCGTGGACGGGATTTTTTCTCCAGCAGATAAGAACCGTCAATACCGGCAGTCCATTTGCCGCGCCAGACCTTGCCATTGGCTTTTGCACCGACCTCAATACCACGCGTGATGCTGGAACCGGCATTGACCCAGCGCTGATCGATAAATACCAGATTGCCTGCCGGATCGCGGATGAAGCGTTCTTTGAACAGATTGTAGTTTTGCAGCAAGGTGGTCAGATCAATGGAGGTAATGGTGTTTTCCTTGCGGATTTCCCAGATGTCCATGTTCGCGCTGAAATTGGATGTAGGTGCCCAGACCACGCCCAACGTAGCTTGCTTGGCTGTTTCCGGTTTCAGGTCGGATTTACCGCCAGTCAATGTGTTCGGTGTGATAGATGCGCAGCCCGGAATCGTGCTGTCAACTTTCAGGCCTGGGCAAGTGGCTGGATCGGCCAGGTCCTTACCGGCATACGGTGAATCGGTGATGCCGTTAAACAGCTGATTGAACGATGGCGCGCGAAAGCCGGTGTTGTACGAACCACGGAACAGCACTTGCTCAACCGGTGTAAAGCGGAAGCTGATTTTAGGATTGAAGGTATTACCAAATCCGGAATAATGATCCTGGCGACCAGCAACATTGACTTCCAGTTTTTTGGTAACCGGAATCAGCACCTCGGCATAGACGGCACGGATATCACGGCTCACATTCGGCAGGGCATTGCCATCGTCGAAAGGCGCATTCAGGATGGCTGGGCGGGCGCTGGAAGCGCGGGCGTCACCGTTGAACGAGTATTCTTCTTTACGCAAATCCATCCCGACAGCCGCCATAACGGCACCGGCAGGCAAGTGATAAATTTCACCGGACAAGGCTGCATCCGCCTGAGTCAGCGTGGTTTTACCGCCATACAATACGACGCCACGGGCAGAGGTGCTGTTGATCAGATCCATCGCCGCCTGCGATTGTTTTTCACCCGGCATCAGGAAAGGATTAATGATGCCTGTGCCCAGTGCATTCGCGAGTGCCACGGTGTAGTTGTAGCCTGAGCCCAGCTTGGATTCCGATTCGCTATAGGCGCGCGACAGGCCGACACGATAATCCCATTGCCCGATCTGACCATCGGCACCGAGTTGCAGACGTGCTGCTTCGGTCTTGGTGGTGATTTCGCGATTGCCGCACTCCATACAACGCCAGCGATAAGCGATCGGTGCGCCGCGATTTGCTTCTATGCTGGGGAAGACGGCAGCAATCGCGTTGAAGACCGAGTTATAGGCAGAGCCGGTGCTAGGGTAGAACGACGAAGCCGGGAAATTGGAACCTGGCGAAATCTGGTTCGGCGAAAAGCTTTTTGCTACTTCTACCTGTGAGCCAACTGCTTCGGCGAACAATTGATGCTTGCCAACCTGGAAGGTGGCACGTGCGACAAAATTATCGTTCTTGACCGGCTGTTGCAAGACGGCTGCGCGACCGGTATCCCAGGCGCAACCGTATTTGGATGACGCCACATCCCATAATTTGGCATCGTAAGCGGCCATGCCGTCAATGGAACCGCAACCCGCACCGCCCGGCAGATTCAGCACATTGATGGCGTTGTTGGTCTGGGTTTGCCCAGGTAGTACCGGGCCGCTGTTGCTCTTGTTGCTCAGAATCGTATTGGCCAGCGAGGTAGCAAACACGGTCGCGTAAGGCGTGCCGCGCGTGTCGACCGACAGGCCACGATTCGGCTGGAAGGTATTGACGAAATCGCGCTGGTTACCGCGCAGTGCTTCGTTTTCGCTATGGGCGCCGGTCAGCAGGACGTTGTAGCCATCTTTCTCCAGATCGCCGAAACCACCGACGACCGAGACGCGGTGGATATCGCCGCCGCTTTGCTGGGTCACATCGGTAAAGGCCTGTGCTTCCAGTCCTTTGTAGTTTTTACGCAGGATGAAATTGATGACGCCGCCGATCGCATCCGTACCATAGATCGCCGATGCACCGTCTTTCAGAATCTCCACCCGCTCGACGGCTGCCATAGGAATGGAATTCAAATCGACGGCAGAACCTTTCATGCCGTGCGTGGCAATGCGGCGACCGTTTAACAGTACCAGCGTGCTGTCCGAACCCTGACCGCGCAAGTTGGCCGACGTGGCGCCATTGTTGCCGCGCTGCGCGCCGGACGTCACGTCGGCATTACTGGCCAGATTATCGGAACCATTGCCGTTGATGTTGAGGGTGGCGATCAGTTGCTCGGCAGTGACGATGCCAGCTGCTTCCAATTGCTTGCGGCTGATGATTTCTACCGGCAATGCGCCTTCTGAGGCAATGCGTTTGATACTACTGCCGGTAATTTCCACGCGCTGTGGGGTGTCGGCATTGTGCTCTTGCGCCAACACGACGCCGGTACTGGCACCCGACAGGCCGATCAGGGCAATGCAGCGGGCAATCGTTTTCAATTTCATTGTTCTCTCCTCTTGATTCTATCTACGAATGACAAAGTTTTTATTTTTCAGAACTTACGCAACATGGTTCCAGCTCTTTACCGCTTCCGTCAGACCTGTCTTTGCTGTCTCCATCGCTACGCTTGGCTGGAATCAATTTGCGTCAGTCTTTTTTTGCACCGTTTTGGATACTGCCACCGGGACAAAATGGTTTTAACAATATGCAAGTCCTGACTCAGGCTAGGGTTTTCGCTGGGCTGGTGACAAATGAAAATTTCATCAGAGGCGATAACTAAAAGATATAGGAATGCAAATTGGTATTCCATTTAGCAACTGCTGCGGCAAATGTGCGGTCGTCCGTCACTGCTGCCCGGCGTTGCGGCGCCCATTGCAGACCTAAAGCTGCGCTTAACGTTGGCAGGAGATGCAGGCGTTCGAAGACACGGAAAACACGCATTGCAGACCGGCGCTGAACGGCTGATCCGCAGACGGTTTCCTGGTTCGTGACAAAACACCGTCTGCCGCAATCAATGCCATCCTGCATTTTTTCATGCATCAAAAATGCGACACTTTTGCTGCGTGCTTCAGCGCAAGGCGTAACTGCTGCGCGGACTTTCCAGACCGGTGCGACTGATGGCAGAAATCGTTAATTGCCGGATTGCACCGTATTGAGGATCGCTGGACATGTCAATCGTCGTGTGCGAGGCGGGCTGCACCGAAAACAACCATTGCTGATCTGTGCGTTTCCAGATCGCCAGCCAGCGCACGTCGGTGCTGTCGCTCAGCCTCACATGCAGGGTTTTCTGGTCGGCGGACGATTGCAATTGCGGCGCAGGCGGCGTGTTTTCCTGCAACCACGGGCTGGCCGGTATCAGGGCTTGCGACAGGTATTTTTCTGTACTGAGACGGTTTCTGACGTCCTTGCGATTCTGGTTCAAGGCAACCATGCTGAAATGCAGATGGCCATCGCCGCCTTTTTCGCGCAGTGCATCGACCTGATTCAGGATTTCTTCATCGCTCCAGGATTTTTCAGAATTGTCGATGCGGCTGGTGTACAGGCCGGGCCAGATATGCCGGCCCTGGGTATTTTGCCCGCGCCAGTAATCGAAAAGCACCTTGAACGCCTGCGGCCCCTGATTGATGGGCCAATACAATTGCGGCGCCAGATAATCGACCCAGCCTTTGGACAACCATAATTCGACGTCCGCGTACAGTTTGTCGTACTGACTGAAACCGTTGATGCCGGCGGGCAGCCGATCCGGACGACCGATACCAAACGGGCTGACGCCGAACATGACCCAGCTTTTTTCCTGACGCACACGCTGATGGATCGCCTCAACCAGACGATTTACATTGGAACGACGCCAGTCGGCGCGATCAAGCTGCCCGCCTTGTAGCTGGTAAGCGCGCCACGACGGTTCGTCCGGAAATTCGACTTCGGCGCCGCTGCTGTTTTTGATCGGATACGGATAAAAATAATCGTCAATGTGAATGCCATCAACGTCATAGCGACGCAATACATCGGTGATGACATCCAGCGTCTGCTGCATCGCGACCGGCTCGCCCGGGTCCATCCATTGCAGATCGCCGTATTGTTTGACGACCTCAGGATGGGTTTTGCTGATATGTCTGTTAGAAACCGGCGACCGTGATACGGCCGTGCGGGCACGATAGGGATTGAACCACGCATGCAGTTCCAGCCCGCGCGCGTGAGCCTGCTCTATCCAGAATTGCAGCGGGTCGTACCAGGGATTCGGCGCTTTGCCTTGTTCGCCGGTCAGGTATTCTGACCACGGCTCAATCGCGGACGGATAAATCGCATCGGCGGCCGGACGCACCTGCAAGACGATCGCATTGAGCTTCATCTGCACCGCATTGTTGAGAATGGTGATGATTTCAGCTTTTTGCTTCTCTGTGCTCAGATCGCGTCGGCTCGGCCAGTCGATATTGGCCACCGTTGACACCCAGGCCGCGCGGAATTCACGCGGCAGCGGCGGCGCTTCTTTGGTGAGC
>JAGWUK010000217.1 GCA_028868455.1 Burkholderiales bacterium
CTTTGCCGATAATGTAGGCGGACTTGTTGCGGTAAAACAGATTGGCCAGCACTTGTATCTGGTGGTTAGGCTCCATTTTCCCTGGGCCGAAATTCTCGCGCAGTCTGGCCTCCACCAGAGCGACATCGCGGTCAAGGTCCTGAAATTTGGCGTTCAGCTGAAAATTGGTGACGATACGTTTGATGGTGTAATTTAATCCATCGGTCGCCGGATAGTAGACGCGATACGTCGGCGGTGTTTCTTCGCGCTCCAGATACTCGGTCGACGTGGCCGGACGGACAAAGATAAAGTCGTTGTGGAAGTAGGTACGGTGCAAAAGCTTGGTGCATACCGTATTGAAAAACGTCTCGGCCAGTTCCGGGCGCAGATGGTCCGTCAGCAAACCCATGTAATGCAATTTGACTTCGCGCCAGACATCGTCGGTGAGGTCGTCTTCGTCGTATTCGTCTTCCAGCGCCTGCACACATTCGCGCGCGCGCAAATCGTAAAAGGCGATGCGTTCTCTCGCCGCGATTTGTGCCGCTTTCCAATCCCCCGTCTCAAAATGCCGCTTTGCCCCCTGGCTGATGGCACGGAACAAGCGGTAATGCTTGTCGAAGCCATCAAGTATGGTGCGTGCGATATCGAAGGCAATCTGCGACGATAACAGCTTGGGGAAATGGGTTTGGGGCATGATGTGCGCTCAGGTCAGATTAAACTGGGTTTTCCAAGCTTGTAGTTTACCCAAATCCACGCCGATTCCGCCGCAAACAACAATCAGCGGTTGTTTAAATTCACTGAGTATTGGCAATTGTTGATAGGCAACGGCCAAGGCGGCACCACAGGCGGGTTCAACCAGCGTGCGCAGGTCATCGGCAAAATGCAGACAGGCTGACACCGCCTGTGCATCACTAACGGTGACGGACCGGATATCGTGACGACGCGTCCAGTCAAAAGCATGCTGTGCAACACGTCGTGCACCCAGCGTACTGGCAATTGAGGTGATGGCAGGCAAGGTCACCAGTTCGTTTGCATGGACCGAGGCGTGCAGAGACGCTGCGCCCTCTGTCTCTACCGCAATCACAGGAATATCGGCCAGGCCGTTTCTGTGCAAACCGAGCGCCACACCACTCAACAAACCACCGCCACCGACTGAGCAAATAACAACATCAAAATCCAGTTGCTCTGCCACTTCGTCGATCAAGGTGGCGTTGCCGTCCCAGATGTCAGCATGATCAAAAGGCGGTATATACACGCTGCCAGGTTGATCACAAAGACGCAAGGCGGCCTGATTGGTGACATCCCAGACGTCGCCTTCAACGATGACGGTGGCGCCAATCGACCGGATCGCCTGCTGTACGCTGGCATGCGTGGTTTGCGGCACCAGAATCGTGGTGTGAATACCGAGCGCCACGCCGGCAACTGCTGCAGCAAAACCCGCATTACCGCCGGAAGGGCAGACAAAATGCGTGGCGCCGTTGGCAGCTGCGCGCTGGCACATCAGACCAATGCCACGCAATTTAAATGAACCAGAAGGCTGGCTGCTTTCCATTTTCAGCCAGACTGTCTTATTTAAGGCCGCGGATAAGTTGCGGTGCTCCAACAAGGGGGTTTGAATGTGTAAAGGGTGCATCGTGCTTCCTGGTGTTATGCGCCGCCGCTCTTCCGCCTGTGATGCTGAACGCAAGAGCAGCGGCAGGGCGCGCTTATTTCGTTTCTGCGAACAGTTCGCGGCCAATCAGCATACGACGGATTTCGCTTGTACCGGCACCGATTTCGTACAGCTTGGCATCACGCCACAAGCGGCCGACGGGATATTCATTGATGTAGCCGTTGCCACCGAGCGTCTGAATTGCCTCGCCTGCCATCCAGGTCGCTTTTTCTGCCGAGTACAAAATGGCGCCAGCCGCGTCTTTACGCAATGCGCGGACTTGCTCAGGATTGACAGCGCGGTCGCAAGCCTGGCCGACGGCGTAAACATAGGCTTTGCAGGCCATCATGGTCGAATACATATCCGCCAGCTTGCCCTGCATCAGCTGAAATTCGCCGATAGGCTGACCGAATTGTTTGCGGTCATGCACATAAGGAACGACCACGTCCATACAGGCTTGCATGATACCCAGCGGGCCACCGGACAACACCGTGCGTTCAAAATCCAGACCGGACATCAGGACATTGACGCCTTTACCGAGGCCACCGAGCACGTTTTCCGCCGGTACTTCGCAGTCTTCAAACACCAGTTCGCCAGTGTGTGAACCGCGCATGCCGAGTTTGTCGAGCTTTTGCGCAATGCTGAAACCTTTGAAGCCTTTTTCAATCAGGAACGCAGTCATGCCGCGCGGACCGGCTTCCAGATCGTTTTTGGCATATACCACCAGGGTATCGGCATCCGGACCGTTGGTGATCCACATTTTGGTACCGTTCAATACCCAGCGGTCACCTTTGAAATCGGCACGCAATTTCATGCTGACCACGTCAGAACCGGCATTCGGCTCAGACATCGCCAACGCGCCGACATGTTCACCGGAGATCAGTTTAGGCAGGTATTTTTGTTTTTGTTCTTCAGTGCCATTGCGTTTGATCTGGTTCACGCACAGATTCGAATGGGCACCATAGGACAGACCGACTGAAGCGGAGGCACGTGAAATTTCTTCCATCGCGATAATGTGGGCGAGGTAACCCATATTGGCGCCGCCGTATTCTTCGCTGACGGTCACACCCAAAATTCCGAGCTCGCCCATCTTGCGCCACAAATCCATGGGAAACTGGTCGCTGCGATCGATCTCCGCAGCACGCGGGGCGATTTCGGCGCTCGCAAATTGTTGCACTGCTTCGCGCAATGCGGCGATATCTTCGCCATGATCAAAAGTCAAACCGGGTAAATGCAGCATGTCATCCTCGCACTTTTATAAAAGTTAAATCAGGGTTGGGGTATTGCGGATTAACTACCCACTTTAGTTGAAACCATGGGAATCACAAACAGGGTTTGCTGCATGATGGCGCAGAGCTTTTCCTTGCCTTGATTCACCACAAAAATATCGGCACTGGAAACCACCAGTGTTTTGCCCGACTTCAAAACCTTGCCACGTGCGATCAGCGTGTCACCGACACCTGGCGCAACGATATTGATCTTGTACTCTGCTGTTAAGCACTCACTTACCGGCATCAGCAATGTATTCGCTGCATAACCACCAGCGGCATCTGCGACGGCACCGATCACCCCGCCATGAAAATAGCCATGTTGCTGCGTCACAGCCGGCCCCATAGGGATAACAATTTCACAAGCACCGGGCGTCATACTGGTCAGTCTGGCATTCCAGGCGGTCAGCGCACCCTGAGCATTAAAACTTTCCAGCAGCATGAATGCCAGCTTGTGATCCAGCGATGCAGGTGTTGTTTGATTGCTCATGACAGCTCCGGTCAGAATGACGATCTTGTGGCGAGTGAAAATAATACGACCAATTGACGTTTACGTAAACGTCAATTGCGAGGATTTGTGCACAACCGTAGTTTTACGATGCTCCCTGCGTGTCGTTGACCTGCGCCAGCAAGCGCAGACTCTCTTCTTCGTGGGCGCTGATTTCCGCCAGCATCACTTCGATGTCCTCACGTTGTTGCTCCAGCGAAGCACGGTGACGCGCCAGCACAACCAGAAAGCTTTGCAGCTGCGCTTCGGTATCCTTGGGCGAGCCGTACATGTCAACCAGGCTTTTGATATCCGACAGACTCAGCCCCAGACGCTTGCCGCGCAGGGTCAGCTTCAGATGTGTGCGTTCGCGCGCCGTGTAGACGCGGTTGCGTCCGCTCGGCCCTTCGCGGGTCGGACTTAGCAATCCCTGGTCTTCATAAAAACGGATTGCCCTTGGAGTAATATCGAATTCGCGGGCTAATTCGGTAATGGTGTAGGTGGCCATAGTTTGAGGGTCTGATAACACAAAATCGAATTTCTGATTACAATCTGCAGTTAACGTTAACGTCATATCGCGTTAACGCGCATTGTAGGCGATTCCGCCAACAACGTCCGCCAAAAAATATTCGAGACCCGTCATGAACAGCTTAGAAATGCAACTCAACTACCCGTTTGGCGATGTGCTGCCCGATTCCGGAAAAACGGTGGAAATCGCACCGGGTGTCTTGTGGATCAGAATGGGATTGCCGTTTGCCCTGAACCATATCAATCTCTGGATGCTGGAAGACGTCGTGGAAACAGAGCAAGGGCGCCTGCATGGCTGGACCGTGGTGGATTGCGGGATTGCCAGCGATGCCACGCGCGATGCCTGGGGCGTGCTGTATGCCGATCTCGACAATCATTTACGCGGCTTGCCTATCGTGCGCGTGATCGCGACGCACTGCCACCCCGATCATGTCGGACTGGCGGACTGGCTGTGCAGCCGCTGGAATGTATCGCTGTGGATGACCGCAGGTGAATATGCCTTTGCCCGCATGATGTCGGCCAGCCTGCCGGGTGCCGATGGTACGGCGATGTTCCCGCATTTCCGCAAACATGGCCTGACCGACGAGACCATGCAGGAACAGATACAAGAACGCAAGAGCCATTACACGCGCCTGGTGCCGACTGTGCCGACCTCGTATCATCGTCTGCAGGAAGGCATTCCGGTCAACATACTGGATCGCGAATGGCAGATCATCACTGGCTTCGGCCATTCGCCGGAACATGCTTCCCTGTATTGCGCGGAGCTGAATCTGTTGATTTCCGGCGATATGTTGCTGCCACGCATTTCGACGAATGTCTCGGTATTTGCCATTGAACCGGAAGCCAATCCGGTGCAGCAATATCTGGACTCCTTACAGAAATTTCTGCCCTTGCCAGACGATGTACTGATCCTGCCTTCGCACGGCAAACCCTTTCATGGCCTGAGTACACGTATCCGCCAATTGCAAGACCATCACACCGAACGGCTGGCCGAAGTGCAGACCGCATGCGCCACGCCGCAATCCGCCTGCGACATCGTCCCCATCATGTTCCGCCGCCCGCTCGACGCACATCAGCTCACGTTCGCCATCGGCGAAGCGTTAGCGCATCTGCACAAGCTGTGGTTTGATGGCCTGCTGAAACGCGAACTGGGGGACGATGGCATAGTACGGTTTATCAATATGGAAAATCAGATTTCCACTCAGGCAGAGTGATACGCGTCAACGGTCGTCGATAAGTTTGGCCCCTGATAGCCAGCAAATGCGGCATAAGGTGACGCCAGCAAAGTTTGTGCGCGGATATCCATGTTCTTTTGATTCCAGACGGCGTTGTCGGCACACAGCTTTTCATAATTCGTCTGATAAGTTTGCGACTGCGCCCGCCACTCTGTCGACCCATATGCGGCAGTGGGAAGTGGCACAGACAATGGAGAATCTGGGCGTGGGTCGGGATTAAACACCAAATCTGAAGCCAATAAGTTCGGACCGCCACCAGGATTGGACTTTTCGACAAATGCGGACGGGTTAGACGGATCATAGACGCGATACGGTGGATGCGTCGTATTGATCGCCGCAATCGACGATGTCGCAGTAGAGGGCGCACTTGCTGGTGCCGGAGCAACGGTCTGGACATTTGCCGCGACGGCAGTTGGTGTGACAAGGCTGGCAACATCACTCACACTTTGCGCCTGATCAGACAAACTTTGAATTTGAGACTGAATTTTACTATCCAGACCAGACGTCAGTGCCGCGCTAAGACCATTGGCAGAAGTTGTACCTTGACTTTGCGCAACAACGCTTGCGGCATCCAATGCCGGTGGCGTCGCCATAGCAGACGCCGATTGCAACTCGGCTGCGAATTTCTGCGCATTGTTCTCTACTTTGGTCACGGAAGTTTGTAAGCGTTTTTGCAGCCCCTGTACATCGCTGATCAGGCTTGCCAGTATGTTCATGCTACTCATCATT
>JAGWUK010000218.1 GCA_028868455.1 Burkholderiales bacterium
CAACGTCGGGCAAGTGCAATCAGGCGGCGCGGCGAGCCGATGCGCATATTTTTCTATAGGGTAAGAGCGCGAATAAAAATCGCTGGCTTCCGCGTGGAATTTTTTAAGCCAGGCATTTTTGTAAGGCGTATATACGGAGAAGGGGGTATTCGCCTGCGACAGGACTTCTGATTTTTCAAAGATGACCTGATCTTTATAGCTCAGGAATGCACACCGGTGTTTGGCTAATGCTTGCTTAACTTCGGTGTCGCGGGCGTTGGCCTGAGGTTCGTAATCATGATTGACAAACACGGCGTCAATATTCAGTTCATTGACCAGTTGCGGAATGGCAGCTTCGGCGTGGGCATAACGTACCAGCAGACCAGCGCCCGCGTTACTGCCGAAATCAGAACGCAATTTGGCCAGGGCTTTATCCAGCTCGATGATGCTGGCGTGAATAAAGGCAAGTCGCCTGTCATTTTCTGGCAAATTGTTCAATATTGTTTTGTCGAAGATGAACGCACAATATACCGTCTTGCTTTGCCGTAATGCGTGATACAGCGCAGCGTGATCGACACTGCGCAGGTCGCGGCGGAACCATACCAGTGCGCGCTGAAAAAGGACTTTATTTTCTTGCATGATCTGTCAGAAAGTGTGGTCAAAACACAGTGGAGCACCTTAGCACACATCGAAAATGCACGTTAAAAATGCTAAAATGCCGCCATGGCGAAGCAAACAAAATCACTCCACTCCAATTTGCACGATGAAGTTACTCAGTCGGCAACAATGATCTCCAAAACCACTACCGACGTTCAGGATGACGATGATTCAAGTTCTGTGCTGAATCTGACAAATCATTTCCTGATCGCAATGCCCTCCATGCAAGACCCGATTTTCGGCGGCACCGTCATTTATCTGTGTGAGCACAGTCAGCGCGGCGCAATGGGCATGGTCATTAACCGGCCTACAGATATGACCGTGGCAGATTTATTTGATCGTATTGACCTGAAGCTTGAAATTATTCCGGATTCGCATCCTTTGCGAAAACGTCTGGTCATGTTTGGCGGCCCGGTACAGGATGATCGCGGTTTTGTCCTGCATGCACCGACTGGCGAATACACATCGTCGCTGCGCGTGACGGACGACATCGCCTTTACCACTTCGCGTGATGTGCTGGAGTCCGTGGCTTCTGGCGAGGGACCCGAGCGCGTGTTGATCAGTGTTGGTTACGCGGGCTGGGGCGCCGGACAACTGGAAAAAGAAATTCTGGCAAATGGCTGGCTGACTGTGCAGGCCGATGCCCATATTATGTTTGACCTGCCGCTGGAAGAACGTTTTGCTGCTGCCATCAAGTTACTGGGCATTGATCCCATGATGCTGGCGGCGGAAGCAGGACACGCCTGATGGCTGCGACCGACGGCACTGTGCTGGCCTTTGACTTTGGCCTGAAACGTATCGGAGTTGCTGTCGGAAATACTTTTCTCAGACAGGCAGAACCATTGCGCATCATCCATGCGCCGACCAACGACGGCAAGTTTGCTGAAATCGCCGCGCTCATCAATCAATGGCAGCCTGTCCTGTGCGTGATCGGTTTGCCCATGCATCCCGACGGTGCTGCCAACGAAATGACGCAACGCTGCCAGCGTTTCGCCAATCAACTCCATGGCCGTTTTTCTATTCCCACCCGACTGGTGGATGAGCGCTATACCTCGGCGGTGCTGAACGCACAACGTGGTGAACATATCGATGCTGAAGCCGCTTCCCTGATACTGCAACAATATTTTGACGAGACTCCATGACATCTTCTTCTACTCAGCTGGATGCCGAAGCGCTGTACCAGCAACTTCTGAATCAGATCCGGCCGCAGGCTGTGATGCAAAACAAACTGGCCATCGTCGGCATTTACTCCGGTGGCGCCTGGATCGCCGAGCGTCTCGTGGATGATCTGGGACTGAAAAATAAGCCCGGTTTCATCGATGTCTCGTTTTATCGCGATGACTATGCTGCCAAGGGGCTGCATGCAGAAGTCAAACCTACCCATATCCCGTTTGAAGTCGATGGTGCGCAGATTATTCTGGTCGATGATGTTCTGTACACCGGTCGCACCACACGCGCGGCGATCAACGAGTTATTCGATTACGGCCGGCCTGCGCGCATTATGCTGGCGGCGCTGGTAGATCGCGGTGGACGTGAGTTGCCGATTGCTGCCGATTTCGTTTCGCATAGCGCCCATTTTGAACCCGCTGTTTCCATCAATCTGCAACGCGCAGAAAACGGCACACTGAGTTTTTCTATCGATCATGCATAATCCCCAACTGAACAAACACGGCGAACTCCAGCATTTGCTGACGATAGATGGTTTGCCGAAATCCATCGTCAATCATATTCTCGATACCGCATCATCCTTCGTCAGCGTCAGCGACCGCGAAGTCAAAAAAGTACCGCTGATGCGCGGCAAAAGTGTTTTCAATTTGTTTTTTGAGAACTCTACGCGCACCCGTACGACATTTGAAATTGCGTCCAAGCGCTTGTCGGCTGACGTGATTAATCTGAATATCGCAGCCTCCAGTACCAGCAAAGGTGAGTCGCTGCTTGATACGATAGACAATCTGGCGGCCATGCATGCCGATATGTTCGTGGTGCGTCACGCCACGTCCGGCGCGCCTTTCCTGATTGCCAAACATCTCAACGACACCCGGCAGCACCATGTCCATGTTGTGAATGCAGGAGATGGACGGCATGCGCACCCGACCCAGGGTTTGCTGGATATGTACACGATACGGCACTACAAAAAAGACTTTAACAATCTGACGGTCGCGATTGTCGGTGACGTCTTGCATAGCCGCGTGGCACGCTCCGATATTCATGCGCTGACCACATTGGGTGTGCCTGAAGTGCGTGTGATCGGGCCGCGTACTTTGCTGCCAGGTGGACTGGAGCAAATGGGCGTGCGCGTGTTCACCGATATGAACGAAGGACTCAAGGGTGTGGATGTCATCATCATGTTGCGCCTGCAAAATGAGCGCATGAGCGGTGCGTTGCTGCCATCCGCGCAAGAATATTTCAAGAGCTACGGACTGACGCCCGAACGTCTGGCGCTGGCCAAGCCGGACGCCATTGTCATGCATCCAGGGCCAATGAATCGCGGTGTGGAGATTGATTCGGCTGTCGCCGACGGCCCGCAGGCCGTGATCTTGTCGCAGGTGACGTTTGGTATCGCTGTACGCATGGCGGTGATGAGTATTGTGGCTGGCAACAGCGGTGGCGATGCGTGAGGAAAACAAGAATATGAAAATACACATCAAAAATGGCCGTGTGATTGATCCGGCAAATGGACATGATGCAGTGCTGGACGTGTTTGTCGCTGCAGGGAAAATTGTAGCGCTGGGCCAGGCGCCGGCAGATTTCGTCGCCAACAAAGTGCTGGATGCCAGTGGCCTCGTGGTCGCACCCGGCCTGGTTGACCTGAGTGCACGCTTGCGCGAGCCGGGTTTTGAATACAAGGCCACACTGGAGTCGGAATTGCAGGCGGCCATGCGCGGCGGCGTCACCAGTCTGGTGTGTCCACCCGATACCGATCCGGTGCTGGACGAATCCGGTCTGGTTGAAATGCTGAAACAACGTGCGCGTACACAAAACAAGGCCCATGTCTATCCGCTGGGCGCCTTGACGATAGGCCTGAAAGGCGAGACCCTGACCGAGATGGCAGCCTTGACGGATGCCGGATGCATCGGGTTTTCGCAAGCGGAAGTCACGATTGCCGATACCAACACGTTGCAGCGCGCACTGCAATACGCGGGCACGTTTGGCTACACAGTCTGGTTGCGTCCGCAGGATGCGTATATCGGCAAGGGTGGCGTGGCACATAGCGGGCCATTGGCTTCGCGGCTGGGATTGGCCGGTGTGCCCGTCATGGCTGAAACGATTGCCTTGCATACCTTGTTCGAGCTGATGCGTGCCACTGGCGCCAAAGTGCATCTGTGCCGGATATCTTCTGCCGCGGGGCTGGAGCTGGTGCGTCAGGCAAAAGCCGAGGGCTTGCCGCTGACGTGCGATGTGGGCGCACACCATATTCATCTGACCGATGCCGATATCGGTTATTTTGATTCAAATGCGCGCTTGACGCCGCCTTTGCGCAGTCAGCGCGACCGCGACGCCATCAAGGCGGCGCTGCAAGACGGCACTATTGACGCCATCTGTTCCGACCACACGCCTGTCGATGACGATGAAAAACTCTTGCCGTTCGCCGAGGCATCGCCCGGTGCAACAGGTTTGGAGCTGCTGCTGTCGCTGGCATTGAAATGGGCAGAAGACAGCCGTGGCGACGTTTCGCTGGTGCAGGCGTTGAACAAAATCAGCGCCGAGGCAGCCAAAGTCGCTGGCTTGCATGCCGGTCAGTTAGCCGTCGGCAGCGTGGCGGATATTTGCGTATTTGATGCCGATGCACGTTGGAAAGTCGAAGCCAGAGCACTTGCCAGCCAGGGAAAACACACGCCCTTCCTCGGCTACGAATTGCCGGGTGTGGTCAAAGCGACGATTGTCGGCGGCCATCTGGCATTTGACGCATTGCATTAATTCAGGATGACATGATGGATCCGGCCACAGTGCTGCAGAGCGCTTGACCGGTGAACTATCTGCAACATGAAAACAAAGCAGGACTTACGCAACATTGTTCCGACAGAGCATGGCGGCGAGGGCGTCATGCTTCGAAAGAGCGCATCAAGATAAGTCCGATAAAGTAGTAAATGGGGGAGTATAGGTAGTATCGCCTTGCTCACGCTTTATCTATAAGCGCAATTATAAAAATATATTGATACTCCAGGTGAGTATATGGCGAGTCCTGTATGATCGTTTGGCATTTTTTTCGGGTTTTTCTGCATCTTTTGACGGGCATGCTCATTTGTGCCGTGATTTTTCCGTTCAGCGCAGCACCGACGCGTGAGCGCCTGATACGGCGCTGGTCCAATCAATTGCTGACAATTTGCACCGTCGATGTTGCCTTTATCGACCACAGTAATGGTGAGATCGCCGAGCGGGCGCTGATCGTATCCAACCATGTCTCGTGGCTGGATATTTTTGTCATCAATACTTTGCACCCTTGCCATTTCGTGGCGAAATCCGATATCCGCAGCTGGCCCTTAATCGGCTGGTTGTGCGAAAAAGCCGGGACGATTTTTCTGGCACGCGGCAAGCAGCGCGAAGTCCGCCGGATTTACGAAGGACTGGTCCACGAGATTCAGGAGGGCAAACGCATTGCTTTTTTTCCTGAAGGAACAACCGCAGCGCAAGGCACGGTGCTGGCATTTCATGCCAATCTGTTTGAAGCGGCCATTGAAGCCCGCGTGCCGGTTCAGCCTTACGTCGTGCGTTACGTCGATCAGCAGGGGCGCTTCCATCCGGCTGCTGATTTTATCGGCGACATGACCTTCGTTGAAAGCATGCGCACCATTCTGAAAGCATCGCGCATGACCGCCGAGCTAATTCGTTTACCCGCCATCCAGACCGAAGGCGCACACCGCCGCCAGCTGGCGCAGGAGGCACGTGCGGTCGTACTCAGTGCCTTAGGCCTTGTCGAGTAAAAATTCTTGGTTTGCCATAGCGCCATGCATTTCCATCAAATCAGTCAGGCAGGTTTGGCATAAGCCGCCTTGTCCCTGAATGCTTGGGCAGATTAACCCGGTTTAAGTTGTTGCGGGCAATCGATCTGAATCACCTGGCGGTCCTGCAAGGCGACGGCAGTCAACTCGCCTCCCCAGACGCAACCCGTATCGAGGCTGATCAGATTCGGGCGCAGCACCAACCCGAGGGTGGACCAGTGACCGAACACGACGGTGCAATCCGCGCTGGCACGCGCTAAGTCAAACCACGGTGCATGGCCTTCGGGCGCAGCGG
>JAGWUK010000219.1 GCA_028868455.1 Burkholderiales bacterium
GTCCAGATAAGGACATTCGCGATGCCATTAAGGGTCTGACCGATTTTTCGGAAAAATATCAGACCTCCTGGGATGAAAAAAATCCCTTGTTCCGTCGCGTGGATCGTAGTAGCGAAGCCCAATCCGGAGTGCAACCATGAGCGATTTTTCGTCTCGTCTGGCAGATACGCTGGAGACATTACGACGCATTGGTAGCGAATTTTCTCCTGCTGTCTTTGCTTCCAGTCTGGCTGCCGAAGACATGGTCTTGACCGATCTGATATTGCGAAACAAGATCGCCATCGGTATTTTTTCTCTTGAAACCGGCAGACTGCACAAGGAAACGCTGGGCATGCTTGATCGCATCAAGGAAACCTATGACACTGAGATTACCTTGTTCAAACCTGAGGCTGCTGCCGTAGAAAATTACATCGCGCAAAACGGCTTGAATGCATTTTACGATAGTGTGGAAATGCGTAAGGAATGCTGCCGTATTCGCAAAGTCGAACCGCTTAATCGGGCACTCGCTGGTAAAAAAGCCTGGGTAACCGGACAGCGCCGCGCCCAGTCCGCAACCCGTACCGAGCTGGCAGTGCAGGAAGACGATGCCGCACACGGCATGCAAAAATTTAATCCGCTGGCCGATTGGTCTGAAGAAGATGTATGGCACTATATCCGCAGCAATAACGTGCCTTACAATCCTCTGCACGACAAGGGCTACCCTTCGATCGGATGCGAGCCATGC
This sequence comes from Burkholderiales bacterium, assembly GCA_028868455.1. Taxonomy (GTDB): domain Bacteria; phylum Pseudomonadota; class Gammaproteobacteria; order Burkholderiales; family Burkholderiaceae_D; genus Undibacterium. Next base: position 725 of record JAGWUK010000219.1, read on the forward strand.
ACACGCGCCATTCAACCAGGCGAAGATGTCCGCGCCGGTCGCTGGTGGTGGGAGAATCCTGAATCCAAGGAATGTGGTTTGCATGTCGTTGATGGCAAACTGGTACGCATTAAACAAGTTGTTTGAACTGAAGAAAATAGGATGAATACTGTCGTGGAAAACCATTTTATTGATGCTGCGAGCAATCGCCATCTGGACTGGCTCGAATCCGAAGCTATCCATATCATGCGTGAAGTTGCTGCCGAATGCAGTAATCCCGCTCTGCTGTTTTCTGGCGGCAAAGACTCTGTCGTGCTGTTACGCATTGCAGAAAAAGCCTTCCGTCCGGGGAAATTCCCTTTCCCGCTGGTACACATCGATACCGGCCATAATTTTCCTGAAGTGATTGCCTTCCGTGACAAACGTGTCGCGGAACTGGGTGAGCGCCTGATTGTCGGTTCGGTCGAAGAATCGATACGGCGCGGCACGGTACGTTTGCGTAATCCACAAACCGATTCCCGCAACGCAGCGCAAGCCGTCACCTTGCTGGAAACCATCGCTGAACATAAATTTGATGCCTGTATCGGCGGCGCCCGTCGCGATGAGGAAAAAGCCCGCGCCAAAGAGCGTATCTTTTCCTTCCGTGATGAGTTCGGCCAATGGAATCCCAAAGCACAACGTCCTGAGCTCTGGGATTTGTACAACACCCGTGTTCATGCTGGCGAAAACATGCGCGTGTTCCCTATCTCCAACTGGACAGAACTGGATATCTGGCAATATATCGCCCGCGAAAAACTGGCTTTGCCGGAAATCTATTTTGCGCATGAACGCCAGGTGATTCCACGTAATGGCCTGCTGGTGCCTTTGACCGATCTGACACCACCGCGTGCTGGTGAAACAGTAGAAACGCAAGTCGTACGCTTCCGTACGGTTGGCGACATTTCCTGCACCTGCCCGGTATCGTCCGACGCAGCGACTGTCGAAGCGATCATCGCCGAAACAGCTATCACCCAAATTACAGAACGCGGCGCGACCCGCATGGATGATCAGACTTCTGAAGCATCCATGGAAAAACGTAAAAAAGAAGGATATTTCTAATGGGCACAATTGACACGTCCACCGCCATTCTCGACAACGCCACCAGAGAACGTGGTCTGCTGCGCTTTATCACCGCCGGCTCAGTTGATGACGGCAAAAGCACTTTGATCGGCCGCCTTTTATTCGATAGCAAAGGCATTTTTGCAGATCAGCTCGACGCCATCTCACGCGCCAAGCACAAACGTACAGTCGGCGATACGATAGACCTGTCTTTGCTGACCGATGGTCTGGAAGCAGAGCGCGAGCAAGGCATCACCATTGACGTCGCCTATCGCTATTTCGCGACACCGAAACGTAAATTCATTATCGCCGATACGCCAGGGCATGAGCAGTACACCCGCAATATGGTGACTGGCGCATCGACCGCAGACGCAGTCATCATTTTGATCGACGTCTCCAAAGTCAAACTGAATGATGATGGCAGCGTGGAATTACTGGTGCAGACCAAGCGTCATTCCACCATTGCGCATTTGCTGCGCATAGAGCATGTGATTGTCGCTGTCAATAAAATGGATCTGGTCGACTACGATCAGACCGTCTACGACCGCATTGTTGCGGCCTATCAGGAATTTGCACAGCAACTGGGACTGACCGATATCCGCGCAATTCCTTTGTCGGCTTTGGCTGGCGATAACGTTGTCAGCACCACAGATAAAATGCCCTGGTATCAGGGCCCGACGCTGATTGAACTGCTTGAATCCCTGAGCGTCTACGATGCTTGCCATGACGAGCCTTTCCGCTTCCCAGTGCAACTGGTCGCACGCCACAATGGTCACGAGGCCAACGATTTCCGTGGTTATATGGGGCGCATCGAGGCGGGTAAAGTCAGCAAAGGCGATAAACTGATCGTTCAGCCCGGCGGACAATCGGCCACCGTCAAAGACATTCTTACGCTGGAAGGCTCGCTGGAATCGGCAGTGGTCGGACAATCCGTCACGATTTTGCTCGAAGAATATCTGGATATCTCACGTGGCGATATGCTGGCCAGTGCCGAACGTCCGGCAACGTTACTGAAGTCTGTCAATGCCGATTTATGCTGGTTGTCGGAAGAGCCTATGGATATGCGTCGCAAATACTGGCTCAAACATACGACCAGACAAGTCAGCGCCAGAATCGTCGGCATTGATACTTTGCTTGACATCAATACGCAAGAACGTCGCCCTGCTGAAACCTTGAAACTGAACGATATCGCTACCGTTTCTATCAATGTGCAGCAACCATTGGCCGCGGATTCTTATGATGTTTTGCGCTCAACTGGCGCATTTATCCTGATTGACGAAGTAACACATCAGACAGTCGCTGCCGGCATGATACGCATTGGATAAACGATGACTGTACCATCAGGCAAGGTATATCTGATCGGTGCGGGACCAGGCGCTGCTGACCTGATTACGGTTCGTGGCGCCCGCGCGCTGGCGCAGGCTGACGTGGTTCTGTACGATGCGTTGATCACACCCGAGATGCTGGAACTTTGCCCGCAGGCTGTCCTGATTTCGGTCGGAAAACGTAGTGGTAAACGTTCGGCTGCACAGGAACATATCAACCAGATACTGGTTGAGTCGGCGGCACAATATTCCACGGTCGTCCGGTTGAAAGGTGGCGACCCCATGCTGTTTGGTCGCGCCGATGAAGAGTTGAATGCGCTGGAATCGGCAGGTATTGAATATGAAATTATTCCTGGCATTACCACAGCACTTGCTGCGGCAGCCAGTATCCGGCAACCTCTGACCAAACGCGGCGTGGCGCGTAGCGTTGCCTTATTTACATCAAGCACGGCACCGGGCGAAAGCACGGACACACGCATCCCGAATTGCGATACGCTGGTTCAATACATGGGCGGAAAAGAAGCGATGCTGACAGCACAGCGCTTACTGGACGTCGGACATCCTCCAACGTTACCGATTTTTGTTATTGAGAATTGCAGCCGTCATGATGAACGTAGCCAGTCGTTAACGCTGGCTGAGCTGGCAAACGGTTTACCTGCAAGCGACGGCCCCGTATTGGTCATGATGGGCGAGTCCATGCGCCCTAGAAAACATACCGTGCGATAAGAGTATTGCCCGCAATACCTGATCAGGTTTTGCCGTTGTTATGCGGTGACGATAATCACGGTGTGCGGACATTGTATTGTCGTGCGATCTTCAGTAACTCGCCGCTGTCTTTCAATTTTTCAAATGCGCCATCGTATTTCTGGCGCAATTGTTCGCACATTGCGTTTTTGCAGTATGCAAGATAACCATCCTGCGTATCCATGACTGGATCAACAATCACAAAATCCTGACTAAGCCCCATCGATCTGGCCATTGCCTCAGTATTACGCATATTACTGGCCAACAAATCGACACGCCCAGCGTTCAACATGTTTAACCCGTTCGCCAGCGTCAAGACAATTTCTGGTTTGATTGAAGCCCGCATACTTTCAAATTGTGCGCCGTAGGCCCAGCCATTGATCGCGCCCACTTTGAATTTCGTCAGCGACGCATAATTGCCGTCCCAATGCAAAGCATTGTTTTTGCGTGCGTAAAACACCATATAGTCACGATAGAATCCTCTGCGCGCAAAACCAAATTTCGCTTCACGTTGTGGCGTCTTATAAGGGCCGATCAGTATCTGCGCCTGATCATTTTCCACCATCCACTGAGCGCGGCTCCATGGGTATATTTCAAATCTGACCGTATCGCCATTTTGCTTTGCCAGTGCACGCACAATGTCAGCACCTAGCCCGACAAATTTACCATCCGGTGTTTGCTCGAAAACATAAGCAAACTCAGTCCCAACTGCCAATACCTCTGAAGCTTGAACGTATTGACAGTTCAAAAACGATGAGAGCAGGACAAGACAAGCCAGACAATATCGCATGATAGTTCCTGAACAAACAGTCGAAAAAACCGCGCCAATCATACGGGTCGAAATCAGGGGAGTTGCACCGTACTCAAACAATAGTCCCGGATCGCGTGCAGCACCATTGCATTTTCGCCGACTGCATCCGCTATGCGAATTTCCACAGCCGGAAATCGTGCGCACAATTGTGCCACCATCTCCGGTAAATCACGCAATACATGCCCGCCCTGCCCCAGAAAAATGGGCGTAACAACGAGTTCCGCACATCCATCATTGATCATTTGTTCTGCTAACCCAGTAAGCGAAGGGTTCATAAATTCCAGAAAAGCCAACCCGACGACTTGATCGGGTGCGCTCTCTTTTATGCTTTTTTGCAGCCGCTGAAACGGCGCAGCCCAGCGTGGATCGCGTGCACCATGCGCAAAGAGAATCAAGCCTTTTTGTGTCATTCCTAATTTCTTTCCACGTAGCGCAAACCTATCATTGCAATCATCAAAAACAAAATGCTGGGCACCAATGCGGTTACTAGCGCTGGCCAGGTATTAAGTAAACCAAGATGAGAAAATAACGCATTGATCAGATAAAAAACCATCCCTATCATAATCCCGCTAAAAATTTTAAAGCTCACACCGCCACTGCGGACATGCAGGTAGGCAAATGGTAAAGCCAGAGCCATCATGACGAGAACTGCAAACGGATAGGTTACCTTCTTCCAAAAGGCAATCTCATAGCGTTCAGTTCCTTGTTTGTTATCTGCCAGATGCCGCGTATAGGCAGCAAGATCATAGGCGGACATACGATCAGGATCTGCAAATAATACGGTCAGAATATCCGGCGTCACCTCAGATACCACATCTCTGCTAGCGATTTTTGTGGTGCTGACTGTCGCCAATTCCTGCGTAGACAGGGATTTTGGGAAAGTTGTCTCAGTCACGTCTGTCAGACGCCATACGCTATTGCCGCGGTACTCCGCACTTGCGGCAGATATCTCTCTCGTCAAACGAAAATTCTTATCGAATTCAAATACTTTCAAATCTTTCAGTTGGCGATTCGGTAAAATTTCTTTAACGTTCAAAAACCGAGAGCCTATGATCTCCCCTGTCAAGCCATTTTCCCTGATCAAATCTTTTGTCCAAAGTCCGGTACGAAATTCTTGCGTCACGGAAGCCCCCGTAGCATTGAGCTTGAATTTTTGCGCAAGCTT
>JAGWUK010000220.1 GCA_028868455.1 Burkholderiales bacterium
TTGCATTGGCATTGCTGATAACGGTGATTCCGCTGGTTGTGACTTTGTTTGTGGCCTTTTTGTTGCTGAAAATAATGTTGGTGCTGCTTGTCATGATTTTGCGTCAGAACAAGCGCCAGCCTTCGCAAGTAGAATTTATCTACGAGCCTAGCGATAAAAAGTAAATTTTTCCCTTGCACAGCCTGAATCTGGGCGACTTGACTGAACACGATGCGACGAGATTTTTGCCTGATGGTACGAGGGATTTTCAAAGAATTTCGCCGCAAAAAAATTGCCGATGCAGCACGTCGGAATTATCATTTAACTACCAATGTAAAAGATAGTTACAAATTTTTGTTGCCATGTGGCATTTTTTTACTATCATAGTCACTGCGGCAGGCCGTTTTGCAAACCTGCTGTTGTGGTGAAGGTATCTGTATCACCAACTTTCATCTGGGAATGTGATAAATAGCCGGCAATCTTTTTCAGCGCGATAACAATTGATGCGACATCGCTGTGTTATCGACCATCCGGACTGTAGTAGGTGCTTGCATTATTGTGGCGGCGCTTACGGATGTGATTTTGCCGGGTTTGTTTTTGTAGTCAATTCCCTTGACGATTGTTGATCGGCTGTCCCCGAATCGCCCCTCTGATCAGGGTCGTGTGAGCGCGTGCTTTCTCCATTTCTGTCATACACTGTAGTAATCAAGGAACAGACTGCAACATCTGGACAGAAAAACTGCATCGACATTGCGCATTCATACAAGTTAGTTGTCAAAGGGGTAGTGCCATGAACAAGTTAGATATTTTTAAAACGCTCGCAGCGGAGGCATCCAAGGGAGAATTGGTTTTCCCAACCAATGTCAATGCAACGCTGAAGCTGCAACGCATGCTGGACGACCCGGATTGCCATATTGACACCGCGGCAAAACTGATCATGGATGACCCGCTGGTCGCGGCAAAAACAGTAGCGCTGGCAAATTCGGTGGCATATAACCGTTCTGGCAATGAAATCACCAACGTCAAACTGGCAGTGAATCGTCTGGGTTTTCGTACCATGAAATCCCTGGTCGCCTCAGTCATCGTGCGCCAGCTCAGTTGCGAAATCACCAATCCTGCACTTAAAGCCAAAGCCAATCAGCTTTGGGAACACACGGCGCATGTTGCCGCTCTGGCGCAGGTCATTGCAAGGCACGTCACACGCGTTGATCCCGACACGGCCATGTTCGCGGCGATAGTGCATGAGATCGGCGGCTTCTACCTGATTTCGCGTGCGCAGGAACATCCTGGTTTGCTTGATGGCGAACCGGAAGCATGGACCGAATACAGCGAAAAACTGATAGGTCGCAGCGTCATGAAGCAACTCGGTATTCCTGTATCTGTCGTACAGGCAGTCGAGGCGCTGTGGCATGGCTATTGTGCGTTCCCGGCGCTGTCACTCGGCGATACCTTGTTGCTGGCAGATGATCTGGCACCAGTGCGCTCGCCTTTGCATGAAACAGATGAAATGAGCAAACGTCGCATTTCCATGATTATTGATTTCGATATTGAAGATACCAACTTCCAAAGTTTGATGACGGAATCGGAGAGTGAAGTTGATTCCCTGCGGTCAGCATTGATGGTCTGACACTGACCAACCAACTCTGGATGCAAAAGAGAGGCAAGGTATTTGCCTCTCTTTTTTGTTTTTTATCGCAGCATTTTCTCTTCCCTGACAAGCACCTTCCTTCTTTTGCCTCGCATGCTTACTGGTATTTTGCCGATTTGCGACTGGCAAAGCGCACATACCAGTTGCCTTAAAAGCCAAGATTATCCCGAACAATCAGAGGTCAACACAATTCAAGCGCCGCATGGTACCAACTCGCTTGCGCAGAGAGAAAATCCAATCAACTTTGCGAAAATCAAGCATACAATTTAGCAAAATTGCCGACACACTGGCATTGAAGTGGATTTAATTATATAAAACCAGTTGACCGTGAAATTACGCCCTAGTATGTTGTAGCCTCAGCCGGGTTAGGGGTGTCAGCACAACAGCAGAACAGGCACCCGGACTGGTGGACAAATAAAAACCATTCACCTGAGACACTTTCCATGACAACTGAAAACCTCGCTTCCCCACACCCTATGCGATGGGTACCGACACTGTATCTGGCTGAGGGCCTGCCGTTTTATGCAGTCGCCCTGATCGCCAGCCTGATGTACAAAAGTATGGGCGTACCAAATGAGCAAATTGCCCGTTGGACTGGGCTGATCGGATTTGCGTGGGTATTCAAGTGCTTATGGAGTCCATTTCTGGAAGCGGCGCGCAGCAAAAAATTCATCGTGGTGATTTTCCAGCTGGTCGGTGGCGCCAGCCTGGGACTGGTTGCAGTGACGCTGCAATTGCCTATGTATTTTGCGCTCAGCATTGCACTTCTAGCCGTCGTCGCCATTGCCTCGGCGACCCACGATATCGCGGCGGATGGTTTGTATATCGCCAGCCTCAGCAATAAACAACAAGCCGCCTATGCTGGCTGGCAAGGCGCGTTCTACAATGCAGCCAAATTTATTTCCCTCGGCGGGCTGGTGATACTGGCCGGACACCTGGAAAAACAGATGGCGGCATCGCATGCCTGGACCATCATCTTTGCGATTCTGGGAGTCATGCTCTGCGCGCTTGGCCTGTACCATATGTGGGCGTTGCCGGGCACGAAAAACACCAATACCGACGCCAGTATGCGCAGCGTCTTTGTCACGCTGTGGGATGTGATCGTCGACTTTTTCCGCAAACCGGGCATCTGGATGGCAATTAGCTTCATCATTTTATTCCGCGCGGGTGAAGGTCAGATCCAAACGATTGGGCCGCTGTTTTTACGTGACGCCAGAAACCTCGGTGGCCTGGGGCTGACGACCGATCAGGTTGGCATTGCGTACGGCACAGCCGGTACCATAGCCTTCCTCGGCGGCAGCATACTCGGTGGTTACTTTGCCTCATGGCTGGGTCTGAAACGCGCCCTCCCCTGGTTAATCCTGGCGATGAATACACCTAATCTGGCCTTCTTTTTCCTCAGCCATAACCTGCCAGAAAATATGTCTGTCATCACTGCGGCGTTGGCTTTTGAAATGTTTGGCTATGGATTTGGCTTTGTCGGATTGATTTTATTCATCATGCAGGTGGTCGCGCCGGGAAAATACCAGACCGCGCATTACGCGCTGGGAACCGGTGTCATGCAATTAGGATTTGTATTCTTTAAAACTGTCAGCGGCGACATCCAGGTCGTCATGGGCTATCAGCATTTTTTCTTGTGGGTGTTGCTCAGCGCCATACCGGTACTCATCATGACGCGCTTTATGTCATTTAGCGAACTGACCCCGCACGGCGAGCAAGATACGCAGGACAACAACGCTGCGGCAGCCAACGGCATGGCAAAAACAGCGGACGCCTGAGCGCCGACGAACCATGCAGCGACAGACAGCGCGGCAGATTTTTTATAGAGTTACCGCGCATTTTTTTCGAATTAATCGTGGGATTAAATGCGAACGGCAACGGCGACGCCAGAGCATCAAAGCATTGCCGATGCGTTTTGCGGCGTTGTGCGTGGTGCCGATTGCGGCAGGTCAACGATGAAACAAGTCCCTTTGCCGTAAAAACTTTTCACATCCAGATGCCCGCCTAACATCTTGGTCACGATATTGTGGACAATATTCAAGCCCAGACCTGTGCCACCGCGCCCAAGTTTGGTCGTATAAAACGGATCGAAAATACGCGACAACTGCTCGTCTTCGATGCCGATACCATCATCAGAAAATTCTATCCGGACGCTATCCGGTGCAGACATCGTCGCATACAGTCGCATCACACCAAATTCTTTGCCATCAAACGCATGTGCCACGGCATTATTGATCAGATTCGTGACAACCTGTTCCAAAGGTCCCGGGTAACTGTCCATGGAAATGGGTTCGGGAATATCGACTTCCAGCGTGTATCCGGTTTTTCTGAGCATCGGTGTCAGCAGCGCCACCACATCGTTAATCACATGAAGCAAGTCAAACTGGCGGCGTTGGTCAGTGACCTGATCGACAGCCACCTGCTTGAAGTTCGTCACCAGTTCACTGGAACGATTCAGACCACGCAACAGAATTTCCATTCCCTGGCGCGTGTCATCAAGATAGGTCGTCAGGTTTGAACGCTTCAGCGCACCGTCGTCAAACGCTTTATGAATCTCGACCGACTTGTCGCGCAAAGTGCTGGCCACGGTCAGGCAATTACCTATCGGTGTATTCAATTCATGCGCGACAACGGCCACGATATTGCCCAGCGCTCTTAGTTTTTCTGAGCGTATCAATTCCGTCTGCGCCAATTGCAGATGTTCCATCGCACTGGCGAGATCGTGATTGGCCTGTTCCAGTTCAGCCGTGCGTTGCAGTACGCGGGATTCCAGCTCGTCGTTGAGTCTGCCCAGCGCCTGTTGCGCCTCGATTTCCGGCGTGATATTGCGTGCAACGCCAAGATAGCCGGTCACGCTGCCATGCACATCCTTCACCGTTGTCACGCCCAGCGAAACATGAAAACGCTCACCGTTTTTATGCACATAAATCCAGTTGCGCGTCTCTGATCCATTGAGCAGAGCAACAGCAGTAAAAATCTCTATGCCCAGAATCGGTCGTCCCAACTGTTCGCTCAGTTCGCGGCTGCGCTGGAGCATTTCATTACGATCATGGAACACTGCCGGAAACATTTTCCCCACACATTCATCGGCACGATAACCCAGCATTTTTTCCGCACCGCGATTAAACATTGTGACCACGCCATCCGTATCTGTCGCAATAATGGCGACCTCCGAGGCGGCGTCAAGCACGTCCTGCAAAGCACGTCGCGCATTTTCGACACGAATCTCGGATTCGATACGTTCCGTCATATCCTTGCAAATTGCCACGATGTGCTTTACGCCATCAATATACAACGTCGCCGCCGACAGCAAGGTCTTATTAATGTTACCGTTTCTTTGCTGGATATCGGTCTGAAAATTACTGACCGATCCGGTCTCCAGCATCATACCGGTCCATATCTTGCGCGTTTCCGGATCTGGCCAGATGTGCATTTCCAGCGAAGTTTTTCCCATTGCCTCTTGTTTGGAATAGCCGGTAATTTTTTCAAAACCATCGTTGGCGTAAACAATCATGCCATCATCAAAACGACTCAGCGTCAGGTAATCCGGAACAGCCTCAAATACAGATTGAAGACGACTTGCCGTTTCGCGTTGCTGTTGTTCGCTGCGTTTCAATGCATCGATCTCGTGCGCCAGGCGATCACTCAACAGGTTCAGCGCTCGACCGACCACACCTATTTCGTCGGCACCGATATGCGCGACCTTGGTATCGTAATGACCATGAGAAATCGCGTTGGCAGAAACTTCCAGATACTTCAAATTGCGGGTCAGCCAGGTTCCCAACAAGGCGATAAAGAAAAACGACAAAATGACCTCAGCGGAAGCAATGGCGATGGATTCTCGCAACAGCTTGTTTCTGGCATCCTGGATGAAGCGCGTCGAAACCCCGAACAGTAATTCGCCGTATTGCTGACCAGCCAGCATAATCGGAATGCGTGCATCGAGCCGTTCATCGTCCGCAGTTATGTGTATGTCGTTAATCGTTTGGGCAGTTTTGTCCGCCCAGCCATCGGATGCGATCAGGCGATGACGTTGGTCAAACAAGAGAAAATACACAATGCCTTCCTTGCGCCGGCTGACGCGGAACACATCGTTAATCGTCGCGTAATCCTGCTGCGCCATCGAGGGGCCGATCGATGCATTCAACAAGACGGACACTTCACTTAAACGGATATTGGTCAGTTGCAGTA
>JAGWUK010000221.1 GCA_028868455.1 Burkholderiales bacterium
TTGCGAAAGCGATATGCCCGGGAATCGCCGACATGTGCGAGCATCAGTTTTTCGTGCGTACAGCAAGCAACAACAACCGTGGTTCCCATGCCGAAGCAGGCAGGATTGGTTTGTGCTGCGTACAATACATGCCGATTAGCCAATTCAATCGCCTCTATCATCCAGCGTGACAAATTCAACGGCTGCAATCCCAACACAGGAAACCAAATACCGTCCAGCTTGGCGCAGAGATAATCGGCAATGATCTCTGTCGTCATCGCGCTCGCCACTTCCCCTGCGTTATACCCGCCCATACCGTCAGCAAGTATCGCGCAGCCATATTCCGCACAAACGACAATCGCATCTTCGTTGTGCTCCCGGACTTGCCCTGTATCGGAAAGTGCGGCGAACTCTAATACGCGCTGATATGCCATCTAATCTGTTTAGTTTCGTATGCGATCAATGTTTGCCAGTATTAAATCGGCTATTTTCTTTAAGTCTTAAGTGAAATCGCTGCGCTAAAGTATATCAATAGCGCCGGCGCTCAATGTATTACCAGAAACCCTAGGCCACAGAAGCAGTTTTTGCTTAAATTATTTGCTTAATGAAGCAAGAAGTAAGCTTAACATTAAGAAATTCCATTTGCACTTCATATCACTGTGTATCCCTATACACAATAAAAAAGAGCCGCGTTATTGGCGGCTCTTTTACTCAGAACGATTGACGCAGCTTACTGGATTACAGCATTGCCTTCAGCAAACGAGCCATTTCCGATGGGTTTTTTGTCGCTTTGATACCGCATTCTTCCATGATGTCGAGTTTGGCTTGTGCTGTATCCGAACCACCAGAAATCAAGGCACCAGCATGGCCCATGCGTTTCCCCGGAGGCGCAGTCACACCAGCGATAAAGCCAACAACTGGCTTCTTCATGTTGTCACGCACCCAGTAAGAAGCATTGGCTTCGTCTGGGCCACCGATTTCACCAATCATGATGACAGCGTCTGTATCTGGATCATCATTAAACATCTTCATGATGTCGATGTGTTTCAAACCATTGATCGGATCACCGCCGATACCAACTGCGGAAGATTGACCCAGACCCAATGCAGTTAATTGACCCACTGCTTCATAAGTCAAAGTACCGGAACGGGAAACCACGCCGATACGACCTTTACGGTGGATATGACCTGGCATGATGCCGATCTTGATTTCGTCTGGCGTGATCAGACCTGGGCAGTTAGGGCCGAGCAATTTGGTTTTGCTTCCAGCTTTGGCCATGCGGTCTTTCAACATCATCATGTCACGGACAGGGATGCCTTCAGTAATGCAAATTGCCAGATCCAGGTCAGCTTCAACCGCTTCCCAGATAGCGGCAGCTGCGCCTGCTGGTGGAACGTAGATAACGGAAACTGTCGCGCCAGTAGCCGCTTTAGCTTCAGATACCTTAGCAAAAATAGGAATGCCTTCGAAATCTTCGCCAGCTTTTTTAGGGTTGACGCCAGCGACGAAACAGTTTTTTCCGTTTGCGTAGTCGCGGCACATGCGTGTATGGAACTGGCCAGTTTTGCCAGTGATACCTTGGGTAATGACTTTGGTGTCTTTATTGATCAGGATGGACATATCTGTTCCTTGCGATTATTAAGCTTGAGCTGCAGCAGCAACAACTTTCTGCGCAGCCTCTTCCATCGTGTCTGCCGAAATGATAGGCAAACCGGAGTCAGCCAGCATCTTCTTGCCGATATCTTCATTCGTACCCTTCATGCGCACAACCAGCGGCACTTTCAGGGAAACTGCTTTGGATGCAGTGATCACGCCTTCAGCGATCACGTCACAACGCATGATGCCGCCGAAAATATTCACCAGAATTGCTTTCAGACCTGGATTTTTCAACATAATCTTGAATGCTTCCGTGACTTTTTCTGCCGTTGCGCCACCACCTACGTCAAGGAAGTTGGCTGGTTCGCCACCGAACAGCTTGATGGTATCCATCGTAGCCATCGCCAGACCTGCACCATTTACCAGACAGCCGATATTGCCGTCGAGGGAGATGTAAGCCAGGTCAAATTTGGATGCTTCGATTTCAGCAGGATCTTCTTCATCCAGATCGCGGTAAGCAACGATTTCTGGTTGGCGGAACAGGGAATTGGCGTCGAAGTTAAACTTCGCATCCAGTGCAATCACTTTACCGGAACCTGTCAAAATCAAAGGATTGATCTCGGCCAAGGAACAATCGGTTTCCATGAAGGCTTTGTACAAACCTTGCAATTGCGCGCGCGCGTCGGCGATGGAGCCTTCAGGCACACCGATTTTACGGGAAATGTCGTCGGCTTCCGCGTCTTGCAATCCATTGGTAGGATCAATCGCTAAGCTAAAAATCAGTTCTGGATGTTTTTCTGCGACTTCTTCGATATCCATACCGCCTTCAGACGATGCCATCAGGACAACGCGTTGGCTGATACGATCAGTTACCATACTTACATACAGTTCTTTCTTGATATCTGCACCTTCTTCAATCAGCAGGCGACGTACTTTTTGACCTTCAGGGCCAGTCTGGTGCGTGACCAGTTGCATGCCCAGAATCGCATCGGCGTATTCACGCACTTGCTCCAGAGACTTTGCAACTTTAACGCCACCACCTTTACCACGCCCACCAGCGTGAATCTGGGCTTTTACGACCCAAACCGGACCGCCCAGGGTTTCCGCAGCTTTGACCGCTTCATCAACGGACAAGCACGGAATACCGCGTGGCACCGTCACTCCGAATTTACGGAGGATTTCCTTACCCTGATACTCATGGATTTTCATACGACTTCCCTTCAGACACTGAGGTATAAATAATTAAACAAACTAGCTGGACGAATTTGCATCAGGCGATTTATTCGCCCAACGCGGGTAATATTGCACAACCGCCGGCCCGTCAAGGCGAAGCGCATGGCAACGATTAAGTTGAAACGGTTGGTTGGTATCCTGGGAATCGCTGGCGCCATCACGCGTATCGACCACGTCACCGGCAAAAGCCTGCACTGCCGCGGTAGGTAAAATCTGGGCTAATTCAGTCAGATGTGTACAACCTTGAATACCTTGCATGCGCTCTTTAACACCTTGCCGGAACTGTCTCAAGAGATTTAAACCAATGAGTTTTTTGTATTCGGGTCCGATGGTTTCGCAATACCCCGGATATGGAACCGCCTCAGACACCGCATAGGCATCAACGACGTTCATTTGTAAATCGATCGTGACCCGTAAAGACAAGTCATGCAGCGCATCACCCTGTCGGCGAGTGCCGGAAGCCAATGCGATTTCGCGAGGTTTGTGATCAGTGATACGGGCGTCAAGATCCCACAATCCGTCATCGCGAGCGAACGCTTCGATTTGGATTGCACGCGTATGTTTCAAGGTGCGTCGTGTTGTTGACGAAGATAAGGGCATCATGCCTGTTGGCGGCTAATTTGATATCAATGCGCCACAATTGCGTGTCGTTATCGCAGCTTCTACGATAACAGCCGCTCCTGCGGCCCTGCAAAAAACCACGAGAGTTTAGCACAGCTCCCCGATTAACTCATCTATTGACGTTGAATCGGGAAAAGCATGCGCAATTCGTGTATTTTTTTACAAATCTCGAACATACGCAAAATTGCACCTGTCTGACATCACGGCGCATCATAACGCCCTTGGCGAAATTTGCCTCAATCCTAAAATCAAATTACCTGCTCAAGCCGCACCGTCGTCAGGAAAAATGCGTTCTGCGCGCATGGCTGCTTGAATGGTGTTACTGGAAAAGCCACGCTGTTGCAAAAACGCCGCCTGCTTCATTTTTTCTTTGTGATCGACCGGCGCAAGTGGGAATTTCCTGTGCAAAACGTCGAGTGCACGTTCCAACTCCGATTCTCGTAAACCCTCTTTCACGTGCGCAATCTCATCAGCATGTAAGCCATGGCTCTGCAGCTCGGCCAAAATGCGATTATTGCCAAACCGGGCCTGCCGGCGATGCACCAGCGATTCTGAAAAGCGTTCACCCGACAAATATTTTGCGGACTCCAATGCATCCAGCAAGCTCTGGATGTCGTCACCGTCTTCTGCATAGCGACTTAATTTTCGCGCCAATTCTGCCCGGCTATGCTCCCGCATCGACAGATAGCGCAATGCCCGCGCCTTTAAGCTGATTTGTGGCTTGACCATAAGACGTTAAATTCAGGCTGACGCAAAATTATTCCAACAAGTCAAAGCGACCAAACCGGTTCTCGCCATCCCTTTAAAGATCGAAACCCGCATTGAAGCAATTTTTGCGTAAGCTCCAACAATGACAAAGCCGGTCGACAAAGACAATATCGACCGGCAATGGCTTATCTCAACAATAAATTTACTCTGTGACCGCCGCAGGGAGCAGTGGAACACCTAAATGGGCGCGGACTTTATTTTCAATTTCGTACGCCAGTTCAGGATGCTCTTTCAGAAAATTTCGTGCATTATCTTTGCCCTGCCCAATGCGCTCACCGTTATAGCTATACCATGCGCCGGCCTTTTCAATAATCTTGGCATCCGCGCCCAGATCAAGAATTTCACCTTCGCGCGACGTGCCTTCTCCATACAGAATGTCGAAATGCGCTTCTTTAAATGGTGGCGCAACTTTATTCTTGACTACTTTTACCTTGGTTTCATTGCCGATGACTTCATCGCCAGACTTGATGGAACCTGTACGACGGATGTCGAGACGCACAGAAGCGTAAAACTTCAACGCATTGCCGCCGGTTGTTGTTTCAGGACTGCCGAACATGACGCCGATTTTCATACGAATCTGATTAATGAAAATCACCAGCGTATTGGTGCGTTTAATACTGCCGGTCAATTTACGCAAAGCTTGCGACATCAAACGTGCTTGCAGCCCAGGTAAAGAATCGCCCATATCGCCTTCAATTTCAGCGCGTGGCGTCAATGCGGCGACCGAATCAATAACAACCAGGTCCACACTGCCCGAGCGAACCAGAGCATCCGTAATCTCTAACGCCTGCTCACCCGTATCAGGTTGAGAAACCAGCAAATCGGACAAATTGACGCCGAGTTTTTGTGCATAGCCAACATCCAGCGCGTGCTCCGCATCGATGAAAGCGCAAGTGCCGCCCAATTTTTGCATTTCAGCAATCGCTTGCAAAGTCAGCGTCGTTTTACCCGAGGACTCCGGGCCGTAAATTTCAACGACACGTCCACGCGGCAATCCACCAACACCTAAAGCGATATCCAGACCCAATGAACCTGTAGAAACCACCTGCACTTCTTCCACAACTTCACCGTCGGCCAGCCGCATTACCGAGCCTTTACCGAATTGCTTTTCAATTTGCGCCAAAGCAGCAGCAAGCGCTTTACTCTTTTCAGAGTTGTTGTCAGATTTCTTATCGTCCATAAATTCTTTCATTGAATGAGCGGCGTATTGAAGTTGTTACTGGGTGCATTCTGCGACTTGCAGTACTGTATAAAAAAACAGTGATTTATGCAAGCGACTTTTTTCTTTATTGAGGACGATGCAAAAATTTTTCAGCAAGGAATGATGACGAAGGAAATTGAAATCGACAAGGAGCCGTCACGCCGTCAGGGTACTTTGCGCAAAATATATTCATTTCATTGAGACACCGAAATTTAAACGTACTCACAAATTTTGCTGCCAGCATCGGTCGGGCTGTGCTGATGTTTATTTTCATTGCGGTTTTTCGTCTGATACTGATCGGGAGCTTGTGAATTTGCAAAATGCAAATCCGGCCACTTCAGCAATGTCATTCTTTGCCATATGCAATATTGCTCCGGCAAAGCATGGCGACGACTGCGGCGCATATCGACCTGTGCG
>JAGWUK010000222.1 GCA_028868455.1 Burkholderiales bacterium
CACTATGCCTTGCTGGAACAATTTTGCGTAAGTCCTATATATATCATTGCACCGGCCCGTTTCGGGCTAGTTAGGTGTCGCGCTGCAACGAAAGAAGCGTGTGGCGATGAGAAAAAAAACCGCCCCGTTGAATACGAGGGCGGAAAAGTGCAGCTGAGAAGAAGAATAAAAGCGTGCAGTTTGAACGATCAGCCGTTGACGACGCCGGCTGTCTCCAGCATGGCGTGCAGCAAGACATTGCAGCCCGCTTCCAGATGTTCGGACTTCGCGTCTTCGATTTCGTTGTGACTGATGCCGTCTTTGCAGGGGACAAAGATCATGCCCGATGGCGCGAGGCGCGCCGTATAGATGGCATCATGACCGGCACCGGAAACCACTTCCATATTGCTGTACCCGAGCTTGGCCGTGGCGCGGCGCACGGCACCGACGCAATCCGGATGGAACGGGCATGGCGGGTAATACGAGACTCTGTCCACGCTGATCTGCAATCCGCTGTCCCGGCTCGTCTGATCGACGAAGGCGAGGATTTCCTGATGCATGGTGTCGAGCAAATCCGACGAGACATTGCGCAAGTCGATACTGAATTTGACTTCACCGGGAATCACGTTGCGGCTGTTTGGAAACACCTGCACCATGCCGACCGTGCCGCGTCCGTATGGCGGGTAGCGGTTACCGATATTCACCACCTCTTGCATGATTCTGGTGGCGACTTGCAGTGCATCCTTGCGCAGCCCCATCGGTGTCGGCCCGGCGTGCGCCTCCATGCCGGTGACGACGCAATCGTACCAGGACAAACCGAGTACACCGGGAACGACGCCGATAACTTTGTCAGCATCTTCGAGCACCGGGCCTTGTTCGATGTGCGCTTCAAAATAGGCGCCGATAGGATGCTGGCCCGGCTCTTCGGTACCGAGATAACCAATGCGCTCCAGTTCGTCGCGCACGGTTTTGCCATCGACGTCTTTGGCGGCATACGCGTGTTCCAGCGTAAACGCGCCGCAAAACACGCCGGAACCCATCATCACCGGCACAAAGCGCGAGCCTTCTTCGTTGGTCCAGAAGGCGACTTCGATTGGCGCATCGGTCTCGATGTTGTGATCGTTCAAGGTACGCACCACCTCCAGCGCGGCCAGCACGCCATAATTGCCGTCAAACTTGCCACCAGTCGGTTGCGTGTCGATGTGGCTGCCGGACATCACCGGCGCCTGACCGGGGTTGCGTCCGGCGCGGCGCATGAAGACATTGCCGATTTTGTCGACCGTCACGCTCATGCCAGCCTGCCTGCCCCACGACACCACCAGATCGCGGCCTTGTTTATCGAGATCGGTCAAGGTCAGGCGTTTGACGCCGCCTTTGGGAGTGGCGCCAATCTGGGCGAGTTCCATCAGCGATTGCCACAGGCGCTCGCCGTTGATTCTGAGGTCTTGCGTATTCATTTCAGACTCCTTGCTGCGGCATTTTTTTCAATGCCTGATACATCGCCGAAAACGGCGGACGTTTAATGTATTTGCCGGCACCGGCTTCAGCGCGTAAATCCCCTTCTTTGAAAACCAGCTTGCCGCCGCTGATGGTGTGGGTAGGAATGCCGCGCACCTGGCGTCCTTCAAAGACATTGAAATCGCCTTTGGAAAACTGCGTTTTGGCGGACAGCGTTTTGCTGCCGGCGCCATCCCACAGCACGATGTCGGCATCGGCGCCAGCGGCAATCACCCCTTTGCGCGGATAGATATTAAAAATCTGGGCGCAATTCGTCGAAGTCACTTTGACGAACTCAGACGGCGTCAGCTTGCCGGTATTCACACCAGCATCCCACAGCACCATCATGCGTTCTTCGATACCGCCGCAGCCGTTCGGGATTTTGGTGAAATCGTCTTTGCCTGCTGCTTTTTGCGCCGCGCAGAATGTGCAGTGATCGGTCGCTGTCGTATGCAGATTGCCGCCCTGTAAACCTTGCCACAGCGCCTGCTGATGCGTGCTGCTGCGAAACGGTGGGCTCATGACATGCCCGGCCGCCTGCACGAAATCTTCGTTCTGGTACACGCTGTCGTTGACAACCAGATGGCCGGCCAGCACCTCGCCAAACACGCGCTGCCCATGCGCCCGGGCGCGCGTAATGGCATCCAGCGATTCGGCGCACGAGACATGCACAATGTACAGCGGCGTGTTGAGGACATTGGCAATCGCAATCGCGCGTTGCGCGGCTTCGCCTTCGACGACCGGCGGACGCGACAACGGGTGCGCTTCCGGGCCGGTTTTGCCTCGCTGCAGCAAGGCTTGTTGCAGCATGTACACGAGCTCGCCATTTTCGGCATGCACGGTCGGCATCGCACCGAGTTCCAGTGCGCGCGTAAAGCTCTTCACCAGAATTTCGTCATCGGCCATGATGGCATTTTTGTAGGCCATGAAATGCTTGAAGCTGTTCACGCCATGTTCATTGACAAGCTTGCCCATGTCGGCATGCACGCTGTCATCCCACCAGGTGACGGCAACGTGAAAGGAGTAATCGCCCGCCGATTTTTCTGCCCAGCCGCGCCAGGTGTTGAAGGCTTCCATCAGGCTTTGCTGTGGATTCGGGATCACAAAATCGATGATGGAAGTCGTACCACCGGCCAGACCAGCGGCCGTTCCGGTAAAAAAATCATCCTGCGTGACTGTGCCCATAAACGGCAATTGCATATGTGTGTGCGGGTCAATGCCACCGGGCATCACATACAAACCATCTGCCTCAATGATCTCGGCACCAGCCGGTGCTGCGAGGTTCTGGCCGACGGCGATGATTTTGCCGCCATCGCATAAGACATCTGCGCGCATTTCCTGGTCGGCATTCACCACTGTGCCGCCGCGTATCAACATCGTCATCTTGACTCCCATCTTAATAAGGTGCGCGATGCGCACCGGAAAGTTCCGAGGATCAGATGTGGCGCGCAGAGCGCGCATACCTTTTCCCTCATTCTTGCGGCTGATGCAAAATGACTCCGGCAAGGTTTGGCGACGAAGGCAGTACGGCATGCACAACGAGTAACCAATGCCTCACCAGAATGGTTTTGCGTCAGTCTCAACATTAATTTGCTGGCGCCAGCGCTTGCGGCGCATTTCTGGTTTTCATTAGCACCATATACACCGTGCCGGACAACATCAGCCCGACAAACCAGGCATAGGTATAAATGGTTTTCAACATGTCCGGAATCGCCGGAAAAGACGCCGGAAAGGCCGCATTCAAAAATCCCGGAATATTCGGCAACACGCCAACCACAAAAGCAATCACGGCCACGCTATTCCAGCCATTGTTATACGTGTACTGACCGTTTTCCTGATACAAGGCCGCGACATCGATCCTGGTCTTGCGGATAAAGTAGTAATCGATAATCAGTATCCCGGCGATCGGTCCCAGTAATGCAGAATAGCCGATCAGCCACGTAAAGATATAGCCTTGCGTCGATTCCAGTATCTTCCACGGCATCATGATCAGGGCAATCGATGCCGTGATATAGCCGCCGGTTTTATACGAAATGCGTTTAGGATTCAGTGCAGAAAAATCATACGCCGGGCCAACCAGGTTGGCCGCCAGATTGACCGATACGGTGTCGATCAGCAAGATCACCAGCGCGATCAACACGGCGGCACCTGTCATGCGACTGGCAAGGTCGACCGGATCCCACAAGGCTTTGCCGTACAACACCACGGTGGCCGACGTCACGATCACGGCCAGCAAGGCCAGCAAGCCCATCGGTGCAGGCAAACCCACGGTCTGACCGAGTATCTGGTCTTTTTGTGATTTGGCAAACCGCGTGAAGTCAGGAATATTCAGCGCCAGCGTCGCCCAGAAACCGATCATGGCCGTCAGCGAAGGCCAGAATGTCGTCCAGAACTGTCCGGCTTTTTTACCGCCAGCGACAAACTGCGAAGGCTGATCAAGAATCGGGCCAAAGCTGCCAGCCTTGTTATAGACCCAGCCCAGCAGGACGAAGCAGATCAGTATTTTTAACGGTGCCGTATAGGTTTCCAGCTTGCGTATCGAATCCATGCCGTGAAAGATGTACCAGAACTGTATGCCCCAGAAAATCAGGAAGCAGATCAATTGCGCCAGATTGATGCCAAGGCCGGGAATCTTGTCGCCGCCCACAGGCTGTCCCAGCAACACACCGCCCAGCGTATAGATCATTTGACCGCCGAACCAGGTCTGAATGCCGTACCAGCCGCAAGCAACAATCGCCCGCATCAGCGCCGGCAAACGCGCACCGCGCACGCCGAACGAAGTGCGCGCCAGCACCGCATACGGTATCCCGTATTTGGCACCGGCATGGCCGATCAACAGCATCGGGATCAGCACGATGGCATTCGCCAGAAACACCGTCCAGACAGCCTGATAACCGGACATGCCACCTTCGATCAGGCTGGCCGCCAGCGTATAGGCTGGAATACACATCACCATCCCGACCCACAACGCAGCAAAGTGATACCAGCGCCAGGTCCGCTGTGCCTCGGTCGTCGGCGCCAGATCCTCATTCCAAAGTTGACCGCTTTCTGTATGCATGTGTATTCCTTCGTCAGGGATGGTTATTAAAAATTCACAGAACAGCTTCCAGCAAAGTTTATTCCAGGTGTCTGGTCATGCGCTTTATTTTTTTACGGTACGACCTATCCAATTTCAAAACAGGGATGGCCGATACGCTGACCATTTTTTCCCATGCACATCGAGACACGATCGTTCTTAAAGTTTTTTTAAACTTCAAACCAATGACTGCGAACTTTTCAGGCTATTGCGCGAAAAATAGTCGTTTCGATGTGTCTCAATGTGCGGTGTTTTTTGCAAGCCGCATCGGCCAGACTTTACACCGTCTTTATTTCCGCACGCGGATTACGCGGGTCTTGCGTCCAGTTCATATACGGCTTGCCGGTGGCTTGCGGCACCATGGTGATACAGGCTTCGACCGGGCAAGTGATCTGACACAGATTACAACCCACGCATTCTTCCGCTTTCACTTCGTATTTGCGTGTACCGTTGTCGGCGATCAGTTGCGCAATCGATTGATGTGAAGTGTCTTCGCAGGCAATGTAGCAGCGGCCACATTGTATGCATTTGTCCTGATCAATCTCGGCAATCACCTGATAATTCATGTCCAGGTATTTCCAGTCGGTCGTATTGGCAACGGCCTTGCCAGCAAAATCGCTGATGCGTTCGTAGCCTTTTTCATCCATCCAGCGCGACAGACCGTCACTCATTTCCTTGACGATGCGAAAACCGTGCAGCATTGCCGCGGTGCAGACTTGCACAGAACCTGCGCCCAGCGCCAGAAATTCCGCTGCATCGCGCCAGTTGCCGATGCCGCCGATGCCAGAAATCGGCAGCCCTCTGGTTGCCGGATCGCGGGCGATTTCGGCCACCATGTTCAGGGCGATCGGTTTGACCGCGCTGCCGCAATACCCACCGTGGGTACTTTGCATGCCGACGATAGGACGCGCAATCATTTGATCCAGATCGATGGAAGTAATCGAATTGATCGTATTGATCAATGACACTGCATCGGCCCCGCCATGAAATGCGGCCCGTGCCGGTACGCGCACGTCGGTGATGTTGGGCGTCAGCTTGACGATCACCGGCAAGGAGCAATACTGCTTGCACCAGCGCGTGATCATTTCCACATATTCCGGCACCTGCCCGACTGCTGCGCCCATGCCGCGTTCTGGCATGCCATGCGGGCAACCGAAATTCAGCTCTATGCCGTCAGCGCCTGTCGCTTCGACCATGGGCAAGACTTTTTTCCAGCTTCCTTCTTCGCAAGGAAACATCAGTGAAACG
>JAGWUK010000223.1 GCA_028868455.1 Burkholderiales bacterium
GAATTCGTTTTGCAAACAGTGCTGGAACGCCGTCTGGGACCGCAGGCAGCCCGAGGCCTGTCAATTCGTTACGCGAAATTGTCGCAGCTTACGCAAGAAGTGAAGTTGTTGCTTTCGTTGGTAGCGCATGATCAGTGCGATTTGGCGGACGCGCAGACTGCGTTTCAAAACGCTGTAACGTCAATACCTGACGTTGGATTGATGATTGGCGATTTATTGCCAACCGAAAACCTGGATTTCTTCGAGGTTCGCTCCGCATTGGATAAGTTGAATCAACTGGCACCTTTGGAAAAACCATTTCTGATTCGCGCAATGTTGGCTGCAGCCACCCCGGTTAGCGCAAGCAAGATGACGGAAAGTGCGGCAGACTTGTTGCGCGGCGTGTGTGCCGCGATTGATGCCCCAATACCAGAGGCCGTCTCCGCAACCTATGCCGTTTTGCACTGATTAATTCTCGGTGGTCTTCGATTGTTAATGTCAGAAACGCTTCTCGAGGGACGAAATGCGTACAAATTTCTGTCTTGACCTTATGTGCGTCCGACGATTGACGCAGTCGCCATCAATTCATCGATAAGGGAAAGCAGCATTTTTCCAGACATACGATGCGGGTCAAGTTCCGGCAGCGGAGAATATTTCAGCAGAATTGAGGGATTGATTTTTCCCATATTTGCCTGCCCCATCGTCCAGCCAGAATAACGCCGTTCAGCGATTTCTTCGTAATCCAGCAGTACCACATCGCGGTGACGCGGATCGCGCAAAATCTGTCCGTACAAAACGTTAACGGCATCACGCCCCCCCTCCAGTACTTGCATAAAAACCTGTTCAGTGTGGCACAAAATCCCGGTAATTCCGTGTTGCGGATTATGTTGACGCGATTGCGTCAC
This sequence comes from Burkholderiales bacterium, assembly GCA_028868455.1. Lineage (GTDB taxonomy): Bacteria > Pseudomonadota > Gammaproteobacteria > Burkholderiales > Burkholderiaceae_D > Undibacterium. The sequence continues at coordinate 885 of JAGWUK010000223.1, forward strand.
AATGGCTTGTACGATATCGCACATTTTTTCATTGCTTGTGCGGCTGGCATACAGAAGGCGTACTAGCATGGCTGACCCCGGTTAACGTTTGATAAGGGATAGAAATTCACGACGCAAATTGGCGTCTTTCAGAAATGAACCGTGCATGACACTATTAATCATCGCGGCATCCATATCTTTGACGCCGCGCCAGTGCATACAAAAATGATCCGCTTCCATGACGACAGCCAGTCCGTCCGGTTGCATTTTTTCTTGCAAGGCGTCAGCTAGTTGTACCACCGCTTCTTCCTGAATTTGCGGGCGGCTCATGACCCATTCGGCAATTCTTGCGTATTTCGATAAGCCGATCAGATTGGAATGTTCATTGGGCATGACTCCGATCCAGACCTTGCCGATAATTGGGCATAAATGGTGTGAACAAGCACTGCGTACGGTAATTGGCCCGATGATCATCAACTCATTCAAATGCGAAGCGTTTGGAAATTCCGTTACAGCGGGCATGGGAACGTAGCGCCCATTGAAAACTTCATTGATGAACATTTTTGCGACGCGACGACCCGTATCCTGTGTATTGTGGTCACTCTCGGTATCGATCACCAGGCTTTGCAGGACTGCACGCAATTTCTGTTCAACTTCGGCTTGCAATTCATCCAGTTCACCTGCCTCAATAAATCTGGAGATATTGTCATTGGCATGAAAGCGCGTCTTGCTTGCAGTGATACGCTCACGAATGCGCTGTGAGACAGGGATGTTAACCGCTTCGTAGGCGATAGACTTATCGTTGGACATACTGTTCAGTCGGTGCTGGGAGAAAGCCTTATGTTACCTGAAATGAAGCTGCATCGTTTTGTAGCGCCTCGCGTTCTGCTTTCCAGACAGGCAGGCATTGAGGACAAAAGCAACTGGCGTCTTTATTAAGGATTCCGTCCGGGAGGGCTGCAAAAGCAATCGGGGGAAGCGCCGTACACCAGCATTCTTGTCCGGTATTGTCTGCCATCGCGCAAGTAAAATTCGTCTGGCATCGTGGGCAAATGCTCATGATTGCTCCTTGTCTGATGTGGATGCCGGCACTCCGTCATCACTGGATATCTTGCGCATCGCCATGCGTAAAAGCTGCATTTGTCCATTGAAATTCGTACATCCACGACACATGGATAAATGCAACTTTAGCCGCGTGCGCTCGGCAATGCTGAGATCTCTGTCCAACTTTTCAGAAGCCATCTGATGAGCTTGTTTGCAGGTAATTAATAAACGCATGAAATGCTCTTTCGTTTCAGGCTTGATTGCAGAACCAGTTTAAATCCAGGCACTCACGTAATCTGAGCCGAGCCCGGTACAGTACGACCCATAGATTAGACGTGCTCAACTCCAATTCCTTACAAATTTCTTCGGTTTCCAGTTCCAGCCACTCGCGCATCATGAAAACGCGGGCAGTTTTTGCCGGAAGTTTTTCGAGGCAGATTTCGAGTATCCGGAAAAAATCCTTTTGTTGCAAAGTTGCTTCTGGTGCACCCCAGGCAGCGGGCATATTGACGGTATGGCCATTTTCCTGAAATAAACTATCAATCAGGTCACTCTCAGATTCACTATCATCAATTTCCAACGGTCGCTCTTTGTTTGTTGCGCGTAAATGGTCAATGATTTTAAATTTTAAAATACCCGTGACATAAGTTCTGAGCGAAGACTGGCCAGCAAAACTGTCGGGTTTTTCAAGGACAGCCAACAAAGCCTCTTGTACCGCGTCTTCGGCTGCGGACTCATTGCGAAGTTGCAAAATCGCAAACCTGAGAAGTACAGGGCGCATGGTTTCCAGCTGTTGATGCAGGGAAGGCAAAGAAGTCATAAGTATTCGGGCTGAATTGGCAAAGGGATTCGATGCATATTCCTGTAAAATTCCGGCATTAAGATTAAACCTTTCATGATACTTTCAGGATACCGTCATTATGAGCGATTTGAACACAAACGCATTAGCAACGAAAGATAATTTGGCAGGCGTTGAGCCTGTCATTAAAGCTGAAATTCTGGCGGAAGCGCTTCCTTATATCCGTAAGTTTCATGGCAAAACGATCGTGGTGAAATATGGCGGCAACGCCATGACAGAAGAGCATCTGAAGCACGGCTTTGCGCGCGATGTCATCTTGCTTAAACTGGTCGGAATGAATCCTGTCGTGGTTCACGGCGGCGGTCCGCAAATTGACAATGCTTTGAAAAAAATGGGCAAGCAAGGAACATTTATTCAGGGCATGCGTATTACTGACGAAGAAACCATGGAAGTTGTCGAATGGGTGCTGGGCGGAGAAGTGCAGCAAGATATCGTCATGTTGATCAATCATTACGGCGGACAGGCTGTTGGCTTGACAGGTAAAGATGGCGGTCTGATCCGCGCTCGGAAAATGATGATGCCGGATCGCGAAAATCCGGGCGCCATGCTGGACATTGGCTATGTCGGCGAGATCGAGGCGATTAATCCCGCCGTGGTCAAGGCTTTACAGGATGATGCATTTATTCCGATTATTTCACCGATCGGTTTTAGCGAGGATGGGCATGCCTACAATATCAATGCCGATCTGGTTGCCGGAAAAATCGCTGAGATTCTGAAGGCAGAGAAGCTGATCATGATGACCAATATTCCAGGTGTATTGGATAAGCAGGGTAATCTGGTCACAGATTTGTCCGCACGCGAGATCGATGAAATGTTTGCTGACGGCACAATTTCAGGCGGCATGCTGCCAAAAATATCGTCAGCGCTGGATGCCGCCAAGTCTGGCGTAAACACGGTACATATTATTGACGGACGTATTGAGCACTCCCTGTTATTGGAGGTGCTGACTGAGCAGGCGTTTGGCACCATGATACGCAGCCACTAATGAACGTGTTTTGTTCAGAAGGCATGCGCCAGTATGCGTAAGCGTGATTGTTCCGGAACCTTATGGTTATTTGATCTGGACAACACGCTGCATAACGCATCGCACGCGATATTTCCTGCGATTAATCGCAATATGAACGCGTACATGGCGCGAGTCCTGAGCGTCGATGGGAAGCCTGCCGATGCCGCAACAGTCGACGCTGTGCGCCAGGATTACTATCAGCGTTATGGCATCACCATGCTAGGCATGGTCAGGCATCACGGAGTCAGCGCCGAAGAGTTTTTGCAGGAAGCGCACCAATTTGATGATCTGATTACCATGTTGCGTTTTGAGCGCGGATTGCGAAACCTGTTTCGTCGTTTGCCTGGCAAGAAAATATTATTAACGAACGCACCGCACTTCTATTCGCACAGAGTAATCCGGCATCTTGGTCTGCATAAACACTTAGACGGACATATTCCCGTTGAAGCAATGCGTGTGCACGGGCAATTGCAACCGAAGCCATCAAGACCATTTTTGCGGAAACTGTTAGCGAAATACGGTAAAACAGCAAAAAAATGCATACTCGTCGAAGACAGTATCGATAATTTGCGTGCGGCCAAGAATCAAGGCTTGCGAACAGTCTGGGTCACCGGATATATTCCTGCTGGGCAAAATAAAAAATCCGCAGCTTGCGTGGATGTGAAAGTAAAATCCGTTTTGCAACTGGTAAAGAATTATCGCAGCTTGGTCTGACAAGATAGATTTTTTGCATCCACACCAACGGAACTCGGTTTCTGAGAGACTTGCGAAGTCTTTGGACGTCGCTGTGCTGTCAACAAATTGTAAATGTGCAACACCAAACAGGCATTTTGTTTGATGCCAATTCTTGGTTGTCGCGTATTACTTCACCAGATATAAAGTAAAAAATGGCAAGTACCAAACCCGGCGAGCGAAAATTACAAATACTCCAGACGCTCGCAACGATGCTGGAAAACCCGAAAGGCGAAAAAATTACAACGGCTGCTTTGGCCGCGAAAGTGGAAGTGTCGGAAGCTGCTTTGTACCGGCATTTTGCGAGTAAAGCACAAATGTTCGAAGGTTTGATTGAGTTTATTGAATCATCAATTTTTGGCCTGATCAATCAGATCAGCGAACAGCAAGATGACGGATTGGTGCAGGCTCAGGCCATAGCACAAATGCTGCTGAATTTTTCAGAGCGCAATCCAGGAATGACTAAAGTGCTCATAGGGGATGCGTTGGTCAACGAAGATGAGCGTTTGCAATTGCGCATGAATCAACTCGCTGAACGGATCGAGATGGCATTTCGCCAGGCACTGAGATTGGCTGCAACGCAAGGCGCGTTACCCGAAACAGAAGCGCAGGCGCGCGCCGGTCTTTTGTGCAGTTTTATACTTGGGCGGTGGTTGCGATTTGCCAAAACGGGTTTCAAACAGTTACCGACCGATCAGGCGACATTGCAAATAGCTTTACTTTTACGCTGACACAAGGTGCCCGCGTAAGTCTGCGCCTTGGAAATCTGTTGTTCATCGCATCACCCGGTATAACATTGTATTTGTCCCACTTATGCATAGAATTCTTTTGTCGTCACCGAATGAGAGGATCAGATGGAATCGGAAGCAAGCAGGCAGATTGACATGTTGTTGGCAAAGTATGCAGAAAGCCATCGGAATCACAGTAATGAAATAATTCATTGCATTTGCGTTCCGCTGATTGTGTTGTCTTTTCTGGGGCTGATCTGGGCATTGCATCCCTTGGCGGCGCTGGCGGCAAGTATGGTCGCCTTGCTGTATTACCTGAATTTATCAATTCCCATGGCGATCGGCATGTTGCTAATGGCAGCGGGCATGCTGGGTATATTAAGTCTTTTCCCGCAGGCGATCGTCTGGCAGATGTCATTATTCATTTTTGTCGTCGCCTGGATAGGACAATTTATCGGTCATAAAATTGAAGGAAAGAAACCGTCATTTTTCGATGACCTGAGATTTTTACTGATTGGGCCATTGTTCGTACTTGGTTTTCTAT
>JAGWUK010000224.1 GCA_028868455.1 Burkholderiales bacterium
TGAACGATTTTTAGAAATACTGCCGTTCATTTTCCAATTACCGGCTATTAGGCGTCGTCGCATAGCAAATCAAAATATAAATAACCGTCTATTGTAGCCCTCGGCACAAGCAGGGTCAAACCAAGCCCCGGTTTTTCCTTCTTGACTTTTCGACAGACATTGCAATTAAGTGCTTTTTCCAAACGACACCAAACTATCAAGTCTTCTTAACAACAAGTAAACTAAATTACTAAACTCGAGCTCATTGCATAGTCAGCATTATTTTCCCGATATGCAATCCCTCCTCCATCATTAAGTGCGCCTGCACTGCTTGCTCCAATGGGAAAACTTTATAAATCACCGGCTTCACCGCCTTTGATTCCAACAATGGCCAGACAATTTTTTGCAACTCGAACGCAATTTTTGCCTTAAACTCAACGGAGCGCGGACGCAAAGTTGAGCCTGTGACAGTCAATCTACGACGCAAAAGCTGCGCCAGATCCAAATTGGTCGATCCGCCCCCAAGCAAGGCGATAATGGCAAGCCGCCCATCATCAGCCAAACAATTAATCTCTTGTGGCACATATGAGCCTGCAACCATATCCAGAATCACATCCACGCCCTTTCCAGAAGTCATCTCTTTAACGACCTCACAAAAATTCTCAGACTTATAATTAATTCCTCGCACTGCTCCAAGTTGTTCAGTTGCACGACACTTCTCATCTGAACCAGCTGTTGCAAATACTCGGTGGCCCAATGCATTCGCAATTTGTATGGCTGCTACGCCAATTCCCGAAGTCCCTCCTTGCACCAACAAAGTCTCACCTGATGCCAAATTAGCACGCTGAAAAACATTACTCCAAACTGTGAAAAATGTTTCTGGCAGAGAGGCTGCTTCGATCATGGACAAACCGTTTGGCACTTTTAAGCATTGCTCTGCGGGTGCGATACAAAACTCAGCATATCCACCGCCTTGAACCAAGGCGCAGACGCGATCACCCAACTGAAAATTTCCATTTCGGACGTCGCCACCAACAATTTCACCCGCAACCTCCAAACCAGGTAAATCCGAAGCGCCTTCTGGCACAGGATAGTAACCTGAACGTTGCAAAATATCGGGTCGATTTATTCCAGCAGCACTAACCTTGATCAATAATTCCCCTTCCTTGGGTATTGGCACAGGTCTAGTACAGATTTGCAAAACTTCAGGTTTTCCATATTTTGTTATCTCTATCGCACGCATTTCCGATTTCATTATTTGCCTCAAATGGGATTTATAAATACATTTATCTTAGATTGCTTTTGATTAGTGATTGTATGCGAATAAAAAAACGCCCGTGCAAAACACGGGCGTTTCAATTTTGCAAATCTATTTAGTAATACTTATTGTTGTTGCTGCTGCACTTGAGGTTGCCCATCCAATTCAGCGATCGCTGCCTTCATGGACAATTTGAAACGACCACGATCATCAGTTTCCAGTACTTTTACCCGAACCTGCTGTCCCTCTTTGAGGTAATCAGCAACAGCATTCACGCGTTCATTAGCGATCTGACTGATGTGCAACAAACCATCTTTTCCCGGCATGATTTGCACTATCGCGCCGAAGTCCAACAACTTCAATACTGTGCCTTCGTAGACTTTTCCTACCTCGACTTCCGCTGTCAGCTCTTCAATCCGACGCTTAGCTTCCTGACCAGCGGCTGCATCAACAGAAGCGATGGTAACCACGCCTTCATCGCTAATATCGATTTGCGTACCAGTTTCTTCCGTCAATGCGCGAATAACTGCACCACCTTTACCGATGACGTCGCGGATTTTCTCAGGGTTGATTTTGATTGTGATCAATCGCGGAGCAAAATCAGACAATTCCGCTTTACCCACTGGAACAGCTTCCTGCATCTTACCTAGAATGTGTACGCGCCCTTCTTTCGCTTGAGCCAAAGCGACTTGCATAATTTCTTTGGTGATACCTTGAATTTTGATATCCATTTGCAGGGCAGTGATACCCTCTGCAGTACCAGCGACTTTAAAGTCCATGTCACCAAGGTGATCCTCATCACCCAAGATGTCAGTCAGAACGGCAAACTTATTACCATCCTTGATCAGGCCCATGGCGATACCGGCAACGTGTGCTTTCATCGGCACGCCAGCATCCATCAAAGCCAGGCAGCCACCACAGACAGAAGCCATGGAAGAAGAGCCATTGGATTCTGTAATTTCAGAAACCAGACGGACGGAGTAGCTGAAATCTTCAGGATCGGGCAGAGCAGCTTGCAATGCACGTTTAGCCAAACGGCCATGACCGATTTCACGACGCTTAGGAGTACCAACACGACCAGTTTCGCCAGTGGCGAATGGTGGCATATTGTAGTGAAGCATGAAACGATCAGAGTATTCGCCCATCAGCGCATCAATTTTTTGCTCATCACGGGCAGTACCCAGAGTAGCAATTACTAAAGCCTGCGTTTCACCGCGCGTGAACAGGGCTGTACCATGCGTACGTGGCAAAACACCAGTGCGGATAGTGATAGGGCGCACTGTGCGTGTATCACGGCCATCGATACGTGGCTCTCCTTCAAGGATTTGGGAGCGGACAATTTTCGCTTCCAGATCAAACAGAATATTGCCAACTTCGGAAGAGTCAGGGGCAGTTTCGCCTTTGGCAGCCGCTTGTTCAGCCAATGCAACGGCCACCGATGCAGTTGCCGATTTCAACTGCTCAGTACGCGCCTGTTTTTCTTTGATTTGATAAGCAGCACGCAACAAAGGCTCTGCTACCGCTGTTACTGCGGCAATCAGTTGTTCGTTTTTTGCTGCAGGCGCCCATTGCACTTCAGGCTTACCACCGTCACGTACCAGCTCATGGATCGCATCGATCACTGCTTTCATCTGTTCGTGGCCGAAAACAACTGCACCCAGCATGACTTCTTCAGACAATTGCTGCGCTTCTGATTCCACCATCAATACAGCTTGCTCAGTTCCAGCGACAACCAGATCCAGCTTGGATTGCTTCAGTTGTGTTGCTGTCGGATTCAATACATATTGGCCATCGACATAACCGACCCGTGCTGCACCAACTGGCCCACTGAATGGGATGCCAGCAACCGAAATTGCCGCAGAAGCACCTATCATCGCTGCAATATCAGGATCAATTTCCGGATTAACAGACAAGACATGCACGATGACCTGAACTTCGTTCAGATAGCCTTCTGGGAACAGAGGGCGGATAGGTCTATCGATCAAACGGGATGTCAGTGTTTCCTTCTCAGACGGACGACCTTCGCGCTTGAAGAAGCCACCAGGGATACGACCGGCGGCATACGTTTTTTCCATATAATCCACGGTCAGAGGAAAGAAATCCTGACCAGGCTTAGCATCCTTCTTTGCAACAACTGTTGCCAATACGACGGTATCTTCTATAGAGACCATGACCGCGCCAGAGGCCTGACGTGCAATTTCACCTGTTTCCAGCGTGACTTGGTGCTGACCATATTGGAAGGTTTTGGTAATTTTATTAAACACAATGTGTCCTTTCTATTTTGCCGACAGATTTTCAGGCGCTGTCGTCCACCTCACCACGAGCGACCCACCTGGATCACTTTTTCGCCAGCCTTCAACTTTTCGCCAAAAACTGGAATAAAACCAGAAAACTTAAATACCACATAGGCAAAAAGCCTGCGACAGAAAACTGACGCAGGCTTTTTACTAGCAATGATCTACTAAACTGAACAAAAATTACTTACGCAGGCCGAGTTTTTCGATCAAAGCACGATAGCGATTCAAGTCTTTACCTTTTAGGTAAGACAGCAAACTCTTACGACGATTAACCATCATGATCAAACCACGGCGTGAATGGTGATCTTTAGAATGCGCCTTAAAATGGCCATTCAAATCATTAATACGCGCTGTCAACAAAGCAACTTGCACTTCAGGAGAGCCTGTATCATTTTGACCACGGGCATTGTCCGCTACGATCGCGGCTTTTGCATTTTTTTCGATAGACATAATTTTCCTTAACACGCGATAACAAGAGTCATTTTGACTACAAAACCCTCATTATCGTGAAATAACAGTTCCGCCGGAATGACGGGACGCGTGACTATAACATCGTTTTATGTTGGAATCAAATTCTCGCTTAAATTTGCGGATTGAGTTTTTCCATTTTTGATTGCAACTTATTCAAGGCCGACAAATAAGCTTTGGCCGATGCTACAACTATATCCGGATCAGCACCAACACCGTTAACAATGCGCCCCGCCTTAGACAATCGCATCGTTACCTCACCTTGTGATTGAGTACCGGTAGTGATGGCGTTCACTGAAAACAGCAGCAACTCCGCTCCGCTTTGTACTTTGGAGTCGATCGCATTAACTATTGCATCAACTGGCCCATTTCCGTTCCCCTCGCAAGTAACCTCATTACCATTAGAAGTAAAAATCACCTTGGCGAAGGGCAATTCTCCGGTTTCGGAATGCTGCGCCAAGGAAACGAAATGAAATGCATCGTTGTTATGCGCATGTTCTTCATCAGATACCAAAGCTAAAATATCCTCGTCGAATATCTCAGATTTTCGATCTGCCAATTCCTTAAATCTCGCAAAAGCTGCATTCACGTCAGCTTCCGATTCCAGCGCAATACCCAACTCATCCAAGCGTTGTTTAAAAGCATTTCTTCCTGACAATTTACCCAATACAAGCTTGTTTGCACTCCATCCAACGTCTTCTGCACGCATAATTTCATATGTATCGCGTGCTTTCAAAATGCCGTCTTGATGGATGCCCGAGGCGTGTGCAAACGCATTCGCACCTACGACGGCCTTATTTGGCTGTACGGCAAATCCGGTAATTTGCGAAACTAGTTTAGACGCTGGAACTATCTGACTTATGTCTATCCCAAGATCAAGGTTGAAATAATCTTTTCGTGTTCGTACTGCCATAACAATTTCTTCCAACGCAGTATTTCCAGCCCGTTCACCCAAACCATTAATTGTGCATTCGATCTGGCGTGCACCACCGATCATGACGCCCGCCAGAGAATTGGCAACTGCCATTCCCAGATCATTATGGCAATGCACCGACCAAATAGCCTTATCCGAATTTGGAATGCGTTCGCGTAATGTTTTCAGCATATTTCCATACAATTCAGGAATAGCGTAGCCAACTGTGTCCGCAAAATTAATGGTCGTTGCACCTTCTTTAATAACCGCTTCCAGCACTCGGCAAAGAAAGTCCATATCGGAACGACTACCGTCTTCGGGGCTAAATTCCACGTCATCGGTAAAATTGCGTGCAAAGCGCACTGCCTGTATGGCTTGCTCCAATACTTGGTCGGGTGACATTCGCAACTTTTTTTCCATATGCAATGGAGAGGTCGCAATGAACGTATGTATGCGCTTACGCTGGGCAGCTTGCAATGCTTCTGCTGCCTTGGCAATATCGCGATCATTGGCGCGTGACAACGAGCAAATTGTCGAATCCTTGATCACAGATGCAATTGCTTTAATCGACTCAAAATCACCAGGTGAAGCCGCAGCAAATCCAGCTTCGATTACATCCACTTTCATCCGTTCCAACTGCTTGGCAATGCGAATTTTTTCATCCCTGGTCATCGAAGCACCAGGCGATTGTTCACCGTCGCGTAAAGTTGTGTCAAATATTATGAGTTTGTCCGCCATGATATTGCTCCTGAATTGATTTTACAAAATTGATACGAAATCGAACTGCAAATTGAGAATACTCCCTGACCTGCCCT
>JAGWUK010000225.1 GCA_028868455.1 Burkholderiales bacterium
TGCGACCGACAAATGGAGAAATCAATTGCGCGCCGACCTCTGCGCAGGCAACTGCCTGTGCGAGGCAGAACAGCAAAGTCATATTGCAATGTATGCCTTCTTTTTCCAGAACTTCGGCGGCACGTATACCTTCCCAGGTCGATGCGATCTTGATCAGTACGCGTTCGCGCGAAATACCGGCAGCTTCGTACATAGCGATCAGCTGGCGGCCTTTTGCGATGGTTGCTTCTGTGTCGAAGGATAAGTGGGCATCAGTTTCAGTTGAAACGCGCCCAGGAATTTCGTTGAGGATTTGCAGTCCAAAACTAATCAGCAGATGATCAATCGTGGCATCAATCGATAAACCGGCCGTGTCTTTGACCGCTTTCTCAAGCAGCGGGCGATATTCAGCTTTTTGTACAGCTTTCAGAATCAAGGATGGATTGGTGGTTGCATCGCGTGGCGTATAGGCTTTGATTGCCTGAAAATCGCCGGTATCGGCAACGACGGTCGTGTATTGCTTGAGTTGTTCTAATTGATTCATGATGATAAGCGGGGTCGGTTTGTCAGAGATGTACTTCTACTGCCGGGGTGCCGGCAACTATGTCGCCAATAACGGCGGCTTCAAAAAAATCATGTTGATGAAAAATTTCCAGCACCTGATCAACGGCTTCGGCCTCGCATGACACCAGCAAGCCCCCCGATGTTTGTGGGTCGGTCAGTATGGCGCGCTGTGCTGCGCTGGTATCGGGATGCAGTTTGATTTCGTCACTATACGCTGCCCAGTTTCTGGCGGACGCACCAGTAATGAATCCATCGCTGGCAAGTTGCTCGACCTGTCTTAGCAAGGGGATGTCCGACATCCTGAGATTGGCGCCAAGCTTTGCTCCGCGACAAACTTCGAGTAAATGGCCGAGCAAGCCAAATCCAGTGACATCAGTCATGGCATGAACGCCATTTAACTTCGCTAAGGCCTGACCGGGTTTGTTGAGTTTCGTAGTGCTGGCGATCATGGTGGCATATCCTTCGGCATCCAGTGCCTGCTTTTTCAGGGCGGCAGACAAAATACCAACGCCCAGTGGTTTGCCAAGAATTAATTTATCACCGGGTCTGGCGCTGGCGTTGCGCTTGACCATCGATGGATGCACCAGGCCCATGACTACCAGTCCGTAAATCGGTTCGACCGAGTCTATCGTATGACCGCCAGCGATGGGAATACCGGCTTCGGCACAGATGGATTCACCACCATGAATAATTTTTCCTATGACGTCCAGTGGTAATTGATTGATCGGCATGCCGACCAGCGCGAGTGCCATGATAGGCGTACCGCCCATTGCATACACGTCAGAAATAGCGTTGGTCGCTGCAATGCGTCCGAAGTCAAATGGATCATCAACGATGGGCATGAAGAAATCAGTCGTTGCGATCAATGCCTGCTCATCATTGAGTTTGTATACGGCAGCATCGTCTGAGGTTTCTATGCCGACCATTAATGCCGGTGGAACCGGAAATCCGCTCGATTTTTTTAAAATTTCCGCTAGCACGCCGGGCGCGATTTTGCAGCCGCAGCCGCCGCCATGCGAAAAAGAAGTGAGGCGAATAGGAGTGCCAGTTGCTGTGGTCATGAGGTGCCAGATGTCATCGCTATAGGGAACAGGCAATTATACGCCTGAGCGACGAGTATAAAAAAAGCGACCACCGTAGTGATCGCTTTTTTGTGATATTGCTTATGCCCTGCAGTCTATAAACTCATGGAGCTGACCTGAAACTGTCGCAGTTTCGGAGCTACAGAGCTATAGAGCTTAACTGTATCAATAATCACCGAATGAACGACGAGCGCTACCTTCGCTAGAACGGTTGCCTTTATAGCCGCCGCCTTCTTTACGTGGACCGGCGCTGCTGCTGTTGCCTGCACCTGCTGGTTTGCTGAATGAGCGCTGTCCCGGTTTGCTGCTGCCAAAATTATTGCCAGTTTTACGGCTGTCGCCCGGCTTCCAGCCAGTTGGCTTTCTTGCTGCCGAGCGTGCAGGAGCCGCTGTCTTTTTAGGTTCAAAACCTTCGATGACGTCGACAGGTATCAATTGTTTGGTGAAACGTTCGATACGTTTGACGTGCATGCCTTCAGCGTGGTTGACCAGAGAAATCGCCAGACCTTTGCGACCGGCACGACCAGTACGGCCGATGCGATGCACATAGTCTTCAGGGAACTTAGGCAAATCGTAGTTGAATACGTGAGTGATGCCTGGCACGTCGATGCCGCGTGCAGCAACGTCGGTTGCCACCAGTACGCGAATCTGACCGCGACGCAAGCTGTCCAGCGTGCGGTTACGTGCACCTTGATGCATGTCGCCATGCAGCGCAGCAGCAGCGAAGCCGGCAATGTTCAGACGATCAGCGATCGTATCTGCATCGCGCTTGGTCGCAGTAAACACGACTGCCTGATCAAGCGATGCGTCGCGCAGCAGATGATCAAGCATGCGATTTTTGTGCGAGAGATCGTCAACAAAATGGACTTTTTGCTGGATGTTTTCGTGCTTGCTGGCAGAGCCGGCGATTTGTATGATCAATGGCTCATTCGTGATGCGTTTTGCCATATTGCCGACCATACCATCCAGTGTTGCCGAAAACAGCATGGTTTGACGAGTGGGTGGGGTTGCTGCAACGATTTTTTCGATATCGTCGATAAAGCCCATATCCAGCATGCGATCTGCTTCGTCCAATACCAGCATTTGCAATTCGGAAAAATCGATTTTTCCGGATTCCATGTGATCAATCAGACGGCCTGGCGTCGCCACCAGGATTTCCGGATTGCGCGACAACAATTGCATTTGCTTTGGATAAGGCATACCACCGAGGATGGAAACGGCTTTCAGACGGCGTGTGTAGGCGCTGTATTTATCGGTCGCTGTTGTGACTTGCAATGCCAGTTCACGGGTTGGTGTCAGTACCAGCATTTTTGGTTTGGCAGCCTGGAAACGCGGGCGATCGCCACGCGAACGTGCTGCCTGACGTTCTTGATTAGGGGTCTTGCCATTTTCGTAGCTGACGATTTCTGCTGATGCCAGTTTATGCAAGGCGGGCAGCATGAATGCAGCGGTTTTTCCGGAGCCGGTCTGGGATGAGACCATCAGGTCACGACCTTCAATCGCTGCAGGGATTGCCTGCTCCTGAACTGGCGTCGGCTTGGTGTAGCCGGAATCGGTCAGGGCGCGAATGATATTGGTGTGGAGGCCTAGTGCTTCAAAACTCATGAATTTCTTTCGTAAAAATTAGCGCGTTGCAAACGAAACGCGCGCAACAATGCAGCGCCAACCAAACGAAATGAACACAGAAAATCCAAAAACGGACGACAATGAAATTTCGGCACAAAAGCTTTGCGCCGGGATGATGTCTATGTGTATTACCAGACATGCAGGGCGGGAGGGCTTTTACATGCAGCATCCGCTTGGGGATGCGCATAGGCTTGCGATGCTACTTTTTATTCTTCGCTGCGATATATTGCAGTGCAAAAACGAGACTATACAGGATATTGACACTAAAAGACAATGAGTTTCTGGTTTTTGTCCTGAATCCTGTGCTAGACAGGCATTAAAACAGTTTCCAGCAAAAATGCCGCCATTGCAGGTCGACGCCTCCTTTTGCATCGAAGCGGAAGCGCTTGTCTTGCCAGCCCATCGCAAATAAAGACAGAACCTGATCGTAATATGCGTCAGATTTGATCGGTTGCGCCTGAATCCTTAATTGTTGCTGAACACTGGCTTTCTTTGCGCCGCTGGCTTGCAGCAGGGGAAGTGTCGCGGCTGAAAAGCCGCTGGAACCCGGGCTTTTGACTTCGCCGGTCATGATGTCGATGTATTCTGGCGGATAGCCCGTGTTATCAATCAAGCTCACCATCGGTTGCAAAATTTTTAGCAGGGTGGCGCGGTCGGGGTCACGGCTTGCCAGCATACCAGTCCACAGATATACGCGGATGGCGTTGTATCCGCCGGCACCTTTTTCTGCTCCATTGCTATCGATCAGAAAGCCTTTTTCACTATCGTAAATAGTCCAGTCGGCGGTAAATCCTTTTGGCGAGGCACCGATAATGATCTTCTGGGAAGAGTCGGCGATTTGTTTCCAGCGCTCGTCTTTTTCATTGAATTCAAACCAGCGTAACAGTTGCAGGGGAATGTAGCTGGGGTTGAGTTTCCACGTATTGGGGGACAAGGCAAAACCGTTGGGCGCCGGTAATAGTGTCAGTCCAAGTTTGGGTAGATCTGCGGTTTCTTCGTTCAGTATGCGTTGCGCCAGCAAACCTGACATGGCCGAATAACGTTTTTCCTTCCACGCATTGCCTGCTGCGCCCAGCGTATAAGCGAGCCACAAATCGGCGTCCGACGCCGAATTTTTATCGATCACCCCCCAGCTATTGTCCTCGCGTTGCCCCCATTGCCAGGCCGGGAGCCGGGCGGTCAGATCACCACCGGCCAGATTGTTTTCTGTCCAGCTCAAAACACGTTGAAAAGTCGGCTTGTCATTGGCAACCAGCGCAAAGAACAAGGCATATGCCTGCCCCTCGGACACCGTGGGTTTACGCGCACCGCTTAAGTCGACCACGCGACCGTCACCGGAGACAAAGGTTTTTTTAAACAATTCCCATGCTGGCCATTCTTTTTCACATTTGCTGGCAAGTGCGTTCTGGGTTGCCAATAGGCTGGCACTGAGCGCAATAATGTGAATGAGTAAACTGAAAATTGATTTGAAATTACCTTGATGCTTAATGAACATGGTTTTGTTTGAGTAAAGCGAATGAGCCTGTTAGGATGCAGGCCAAAGTGTAATACAAGGAGCACGGGAATGAATATCAAATTGCTGGTTGCCGCAGCACTTGCTTTGACAGGCAAGCTGGCATTGGCCGGAAGTCTTTCTGTCGCGGTTGCGGCCAATGTGCAATATGCATTTAACGACCTGAAAGACGCATTCAGGCAAGACACCGGGCACGAAGTGCAGGGGAGCTTTAGCTCATCAGGCAAGTTTGTCGCGCAAATTGAAAACGGCGCACCCTTCGATGTTTTTCTGTCTGCTGACATGCGCTTTCCTGAGCAGTTATATAAAGACGGTTTCAGTACGGCTGCGCCGCAGATTTATGCTTATGGTGCGCTGGTACTTTGGACGACCAAAGATGTCGATCTGAATTCCTGGCAGCAGAGTCTGCGTAGCGACAAGATCGCGAAGATTGCCGTAGCCAATCCGAAAACTGCGCCGTACGGGCGTGAAACCGTGCGTTTGCTGAACTATTACAAACTTGATCAGACATTGCAATCCAAGCTGGTTTTTGGTGAAAGCATTGCGCAAACCAATCAATATATCCATTCGGGTGTGGCAGATGCCGGATTTACTGCAAAATCGGTGGTGCTGGCGCCAGCCATGCAAGGCCAGGGGAAATGGGTGGACTTGCCGAAAGCCGCATATCAGCCGATAGCACAGGGGGCCGTGATCCTGAAGCATGGCCGCGAAAATAATGCCGCAGTGGCACAGCAGTTTTACGATTTTTTGTATTCGGCAAAAGCACGCGCGATTTTTGAGCGTTACGGTTATCTGTTGCCATGAATCGTTTGTCCGGTCACATTACCGCCATCGATGCGCACGGTAGCGTGGCGATCGTCGATGTCGCTGTCGGTGATTTGCAATTGACGGCAACTTTATTGGGAAACGCCGGACAATTTGCGCATTGGCACCGTGCACAAGCCGTCGATCT
>JAGWUK010000226.1 GCA_028868455.1 Burkholderiales bacterium
CACAAAAAATGATTAATATTATTTACGTTATAGGGCGTACGAAAAATTGTTCCGGCAAGTGAGCTGATTTCTCTTGCAAGCGACGTTCGTTATGGCGGCAGACAAGCTGTTGTCTGTATTCCCGAATGCAGCATAGCGATAAAGTAGTACACATCGTACGATCAGAAGATAGAACGCCGTTTGAACTGTTTTGCGTACGTCCTGCGTTATAGCGACGTAAGCGTTTTCGCAATCATCTGTTAAACAAAGGAAAGACACATGCTGGCCGCCGTTGATCTGGGTTCCAATAGTTTTCGTTTGCATATCGGACGTCACGAAGGCGATGCGATTAAGGTGGTGAAAAGTGCACGTGATCCGATTCGTCTGGCGGCAGGTCTGGATAGCCGCGGCAACCTGACGCCGGAAGCGATGGAGAGTGCCATCAGTTGCCTGGCCAGATTTCGTGAAATTCTGAACGCCTATCCGATCGACAGTGTGCGCGTGGTGGCCACCAATACGATCCGTATCGCAAAAAATGCTGCCGAACTGTTGCCACACGCCGAGGAAGCGATTGGCTGCCCGATCGAAGTGATTTCGGGGGAAGAAGAGGGGCGCCTGATTTATATGGGCGTCTCGAATGCCGTCGCCATTCCGGGCGAACGCCGCCTGGTGCTGGACATTGGCGGTGGCTCGACCGAAGTGATTTTGGGGCGCGGCCATGAAATCGTCAAAGTCGAATCCTTCAGCATCGGCACCGTCAAACATAGCAGCAGTTTTTTTCCTGATGGCCGATTAACGGAAGCCGCTTTCGAGGCTGCCATCCTGTCGGCTCGGTCAATGTTCGAAGACGCTGCCCCGCCGTATCAGCCGCAACACTGGCGCAAGGCGTACGGCTCCTCCGGCACCATGCGCGCGATTTCCGATGCGATTGTGAAGGGCGGTCTCGGCGATAGCAAACTGACGCTGAAAAGTTTGAACGCGCTCAAGCAATATTGCGTGCAGGCCGGTCAGATCAATCAACTGGAACTCAGCGGCATTAAGCCAGAACGCGTGGCGATGGTAGTCGGTGGCCTGGCGATCCTGATTGCTTTGCTGATGGAATTCAACATCGAAGAATTATTGCCGATCGAAGCCGGATTGCGCATGGGCGTCATGTGGGATCTGTATCTGCGTTCCACCAAGCGCGACCGGCGCGAAGTCGCCGTGCAAAATCTGGCAGCTTTATTCCATACCGATATGTCGCGTGCGAATCGTGTCAACGACATGGTGAAGTCTTTGTACCAGCAACTGAAACCGGCATCGGATATCTATGTGCGTTTGCTGCAATGGAGCGCAACGCTGCACGAAGTCGGCATGGTGGTGTCGCATACCGGTTATCACAAGCACGGTGCTTATATGGTGGAAAACGCGGACATGGCGGGTTTTACCACGCGCGAACAAAGAATCATGAGTAAATTAATCCTGAGCCAAAAGGGCAATTTGCGCAAAATCGGCGATGGTCTGTTCGATTCGGATTTTGCCAAAGCCGTGCTGGCTTTGCGGCTTTCCGTCATGCTGATGCACTCGCGCGCTGAGCTGGATTTTCAGGATATCCGCCTCAAAATGAAAAAAAGTATAGAGCTGGAAATGCGCCGCGACTGGGTCAGTGTGCACCCGACGGTGTCGTATTGGCTGCAAAAAGAAATCGAATTCTGGAGCGAAATCGGCGTCGAATTTTTGGTGCGCGCCAACGTCTGAGGCACGGTATTACCGACGCTGCGGAAGAATGATTGAAGGATTGTGCAGGCAGGGTGCCGTTGCAAAGACGGCGTAAAACGCCTCATCGGGCAGGCTAAATCCGTTGGCGTTGGCAACATCGTGCTGCACATTTTTATTCGTGCACACCAGCACCGCATGCTGTGTCCGTGCTGGTGGTCGACAAGGTATTACATATACTCCCTGAAATTTCAATAAAAAACCGCCTCATTGCGCTGGAATTGCCTGCGAAGTTGAAAATATACAGGGTAGGAGTATTGCTTTGGCGTGATGCAAATGACGACGTACTGATCGCCACTCCTGCAACGCCTGATAGCAGACGGCTATGTGCAGAAGTAGGCGAAAAGTCCACAGCCGAATCAGTCAGAATTTGCGCAACACGACCTTGCTGCTTCAGGCCGCGTCAGTCCCCATCGAATCCGCTGCCACGCATCCGACGCCATTGCGGTGGCGTCTGGAAAGGCGGAACAAAACGATGATCGCTGCTTAAAAATCGAATTGCGCTGACACTTTGTAAGTACGCGGAGCACCAGGGAAAATGTAGCCGCCCAGTGCCTGCGTCGCATCGCGCCAGTAGAACTTGTCACCGACATTATCGATGTTCAAACGCAGCGTGGTGGCAACACCACCAATGCGTGTTGTGTAACGACTGCCGAGATTGAAGACCTGATATGCCGGAACGATGACCAGATTGTCGGGAGAATAGGCTTTGTCGCCGGAATACTGCCAGCTCGCATTCAGATGCAGGCCTTGCAGCTGCGCCACCGCGTAATCGAGATGCACGGTGGATTTCAGTTTCGGCACATTTAACGAACGTTTGCCGTCGAGTGCCGTATTGCCGGTGCTTTGCTGAATCGCATCAAGCACGGTCAGGCTGGCACCCATATGCCATTGCGGACTCAGTCGGCCTTGCGCGCTGAGTTCCAGGCCAGTGTGTTGTGCTTCGCCGTTTTGGACATACAGGTTGGCGCTGTTGATGTATTCCAGCGGTTTTTGAATGCGGAATAAGGCCGCGGCAATATTAAGATCGCGGCTCAGCTCGCTTTTGATGCCGATTTCCACTTGCTTCGATCGGGCCGGATTCAGCATGACATTCTGGTTGCTGGTACCGAAAGGTGCAATGCCGCCGTGTTCCAGACCTTGCGCAAACGAGCCATAGATGGACAGGTTTTGTGCAGGTTTGAATACCAGCGCGGCATTCGATACCCAGACGCTGCGGTCATAGCCGGGATTGTCGCGTTGGCTGCGTTGAATATTCAGACGGCGCACGCCGGCATGCAATTGCCAGGCATCGTTGAGCTGGATAATGTCTTGCGCAAATACCGACCATTCTTTGTCGGTACGACGCAGTAAAACCGGGCCTGTCGTGTTGGCCGATGGCGGTACAACAACAGGGTGGAACAGATTGCTGGTGCCGGCCAGGTCGTACACATAGTCGCCGAAATAATCGCGTCGTTGTGAATTGGACGTGCCTACGGCCAGCGTGTGTTGCACGGTACCTGTGCTGAAACGTCCGTTCAGCAAGGCTTGCAGGCCGCGCAGGGTTTTGGATTCGTTCACGCTCTGGTAATCATAGACGTCGTAATCGCCATTCGCGCAGTAACCCGGATACAGGCCGTCTGTGCTGCAACCGTAAGGAAAGGCGGTGTAATCGTCGCGCTTGAATTCATGCTGATTGGCGGCCAGCGTGGCGCGCCAGTTGTCGTTGAGTTGGTAGCTAAAGCGCAGGCCGACATCGGTATCGCGCGTATCGACGGGACGTGCCCACGGCTGATCGTTGAGCATCAGATCGGCGCTGACATTGCGTGGCAGATCGGTGCCGTTGATCAGTTGAAAACCAGGAACAGACAACTGCGATTTATGTTGATAATCGAGGTCAAGTTGCAGCAGGGCCTGCTTGTTCAGGTGCCAGTCAAATGCGCCGGAAATGAACTGGCGTTCGCCATTGGCGCCTTTCACATACGAGCGCAATTGTTCGCCGGCAGCATTCAGGCGATAGCCGAATTGCTGATCCGCCGAGCTGCCGCCGAGATCGATGGCGCCGTACAATGTGCCGCGTTCGCTGAGTTGCAGCGTGGCCGAGCGCAGGTTGTTGCTGGTCGGACGTTTGGTGACGTAATTGATGATACCGCCCGGCGTCGCAAAGCCAGCCTGGAACCCGGCGATGCCTTTCAGGACTTCGATACGCTCTTTATTTTCCAGGGGAATCGAGGCGTCGCCTGGAATGGCGAAACCATCTTTGCGATAACTTGACGCATTGTCGAGTGCAAAGCCACGGATGGAAAATTGTTCGGAGTAGCCAACCGCGTTATAGGCATCGTTGACACTGGCATCGTACTTCATGGCGTCGGTCGTCTGGCGTATGCCCAGGTCTTGCATCTGCGACTGCGTCATGACGTTGACAGAAAACGGTGTGTCTTGCAAAGCCGTATCGATAAAGCCGGCGCTACTGGTACGGCCAGCGTTGACATCGCCGGTTTTGTTGCCGGTGACGATGACTTCCGGCAGGGCCGCTTGCGCACTTTGCGCATGGGCGGCGGGCAGAACGACAAAAAGTTGGGCGATCGATACAGCGATCAGAGTAGGGCGATATTGGATGCGTGACATGGTTTGCTCGTTGTTGCGATCGGTGACGACGGCGTGGGAGCAAACAAAGATTCAATGGCGTTGGACTTTGCGCTTCCCTTCGCTGGCATTATCCAGATCAGGTAGAAGGGACTCTCTCACCCGAAAACACATGTCAGACGCGTATTTTCAGGACCCCTAGCGAAGGCGCTACTGTAGCACAAATTCAGCTTTGCCCTGAACAGATCCGGCGCACCTGGCCGGGTCTGTTGTTTTTATCAATACTGGATTGGAGTATGGTTAGTTGAAGCTCTATTGCGCTTACTTTATGGGCGGAATCAGCTTCAATCTCCTTATACTCCCTGTTTTTCTACAGAAAAGCTGAGCCACAAGCCTTCCACGGAGTACACCAGCAAGGCCGCCCAGATCGCCAGAAAGCCCGTCAGCCTGTGGCTGTCAAAAGGTTCGCTAAACAGCAGGACGCCCAGCAGCAATTGCAATGAAGGTGCGATATATTGCAACAAGCCGAGTGTCGTCATCGGGATGCGACGGGCACCGGCGGCGAACAATAAAAGCGGAATGGCAGTAATCGGGCCGCTGGCCAGCAACAGCAATTTCACATCGGGTGTTTGAGTGATTAGCGCATTTTGCCCGTCCAGACTCAGCCAGGCCAGATAGCCGAAGGCGAACGGGAACAGCATCGCCGTTTCCAGCGACAAGCCTTCCAGCGGGCCAAGTTGCGAGGTCTTGCGTATCAGTCCATAGGTGCCGAACGTTACGGCCAGAATCAGGCCTATCCACGGCAAATGCCCGGCTTGCCAGGTCAGCCAGGCAACACCGGCAGCTGCCAGCGCAACCGCCAGCCATTGCCCGGGGCGCAGACGTTCACGCAACAGCACAAAGCCGAGCAAGACATTCACCAGCGGCGTGATGAAATAACCGAGGCTGGCGTCAATGACATGATCATGATTGATGGCCCAGATATACACGAACCAGTTGGCCGATAACAGCAGTGCGCTGCCAGCGAATCCGGCCAGCAATTTCGGCTGTCGTACCGCATTGCCTATCCAGCGCCATTGTTTGCGCCAGGTCAGCACGCCAAGCAAAAAGACCAGCGACCACAACATGCGGTTCAGCAGGATTTCTAAAGCAGGAACGCTGTGCAGACTTTTAAAATACAGCGGAAACAGACCCCAGATCGTATAAGAAATGGCGGCAAATAAAACGCCTTTGCGCATAGTGAGCATTCGAGAAAAAGCGCTGCAGTGCAGCAGGAGACCGTATTATCGCTGCAAAGCGCAGGTCGTGCAGTGCTAATTCGCTAATGGCTTCTGGCGGCAGCAATTTGTTGGCACAAAGCCGCAGTGCCATCCAAAATGCGGGGACCGGCGCGATTGAGCCAGTCG
>JAGWUK010000227.1 GCA_028868455.1 Burkholderiales bacterium
TGCCGGTGGCAACGTCAGCGCCCTCCGCATCAACGATACGAAGGCGGGAGCACAAAGCCGTGCGCCCGGCGGAACGCATTTTTCCGGTCTTGCGTCCTTCGGCGGTGTGGTAATACGGCGGCAGGATCGTCGCGACTGGCGACAATTCCGTCATACCGTACGCCTGAATAAAGCCGGTACCCGGAAACGCTTCCATCGCGCGATCAATCACCCTTTCATTCATCGGTGATGCACCATAGACGATGGTATGCAGACTGCTGACATCGTAATTCCGGATATCAGGAAAATCCGCAACCATTTGCACCATCGTCGGCACCCAGATCGTGTGCGATACCCGTTCTGCCTGTATCACCTCAAGCACCCCTGCCGGCGCAAACGCCGGCACAAAAACATGCGTACCACTGCGTATGCTCTGCGCCATGCTCATGGCAAAATCAGCCGCATGAAACATGGGTGCGGCATGCAAGTAAATCGCACCATCGGGAATCACATCGGCCGCCACCGCCATCGCACTGGCATGGATACTGCCGTGTGTCAGCATCACTCCCTTGGGAAAACCGGTCGTTCCGCCGGTATAAAAAATACCCGCCAGATCGTCGTCGCTGCCGCAGTGATCTTCCATTGCATGGGCCGCCGCAATTATTTCTTCATAGTTCAGCATGCCGTCTGGCGTCGCTTCTTCACCGGCATAAATCAAGGTTTGCAGTGCCGTCGATTGCGTTTTTAAATTCGCTCCCATGACTTTAAATGCATCGTCCACAATCAGCACGCGTGTATCGCAATCGTCCAGCGAATAGGCCACCTCTGCTGCACTCCAGCGCACATTGCATGGGTTGACTGTCAACCTGGCCCAAAAACAGGCCAGATAATATTCGAGATAGCGATCCGAATTCAGCGCCAACATGCCAACGCGGTCAAAATCCTGCAGACCGAGCTGTCGCAACGCTGAGGCCAGCCGTGCGACACGTTCGCTGAATTGCGTGAAAGTATGTCTTCTGTTCAGAAATGCTGTCGCCGTACCTTGTGGCTTTTGTTGTACAGAACGATGCAATGCTTGTGTCAGGCGTATCGCCATAGTCTCCTCCGGATGTTCGTTTTATCAGAATTCAGTTTCAGGTTTCAGGTTTCAGGTTTCCGGTTTCAGGCAAAATGGCACAGGCAAATTTCCATATCGCAGCCTGAACCCATTTGCACATGACTTGATGTGTTTATTTGGGACGCATCACTGTGAAGTAAGTCGCTTTCGCAATCGTATTGACCTTGCCTTGCGCATCTTTGATTTCGATGTCTTTGACAATTTTGCACTTACCTTTGGAACGGGTTTCTTGCACGATCTGCGCCCATTCCTCATCGCTGACGTTTACCTCTACCGTCAAAGTTCCTGTGGCCGGCGCCAGATAGCGTATCGTCACCTCGCCGACGACAGGAACAAATTCTTCCATTCCGAATCGATTCACGCACAGCATGCCGAACGGGAATTCAGCCAGCGAAAAAATCGCACCGGCATATACACCACCGAGATGATTGCTATTGCCTACCGGCGGCATTTCTACTTTCAGTACATTGTCAGAAGCATGCAGCACCTTCAGATTCATATGCTGCAAAGTGTCCACGTTTAACATGGTTGATGGCATCGTGTTCAAGACAGGTCTCCGTTTTTTGTAGACTTACGCACAATCACAACTATGGCAAGACAACTTCCCGTCGAGCACTTGCTAGCGCCTCCGTCGCCCTACCGTAGGGTGTCATTTTGCGCAGGTTGTATTGATCAGTTTTATTTCATTTGGCTGGCACTACTTTCTTAGATCGCATTTTTCTGCAACAAATCCTGAATGCGCGCCTCATCGATGCCCCAGTCACGCAATACCTGCTCACTGTGCTCACCCGACTTGGCTGGTGGCCGGCTGACTTCCGGTGCTGTGCGCGAAAAACGTGGTGCCGGTGCCGGCTGCACAACACCATCGACATCGATAAAGTTAGCGCGCGCCCGATTATGCGGATGCTGCGGCGCCTCTGCCATATCCAGAACCGGCGCGAAGCAGACATCCGTACCTTCCATGAGATCACACCACTGTTGCCGGGTTTTGGTTGCGAAGATCGCTGCCAGACGGCTTTTCAATTCCGGCCATTGACGCACATCCATCTGCGCATTGAATGCAGGATCGTGAATATCCGCCAGCTTCAGCAACAAGGCATAAAACTGCGGCTCTATCGCACCGATCGAAACAAATTTGCCATCGGCACACGTATAGGTATCGTAAAAATGCGCACCACCATCAAGCATGTTCGCTTCGCGCTTGTCCCCCCATGCACCGAAACCGCGAAAGCCATAAATCATGGCTCCCAGCAAAGCCGAGCCATCCACCATCGCCGCGTCGACGACTTGTCCGCGACCAGATTGACGCGCCTCCAGCAATGCACAGACCACGCCGAACGCAAGCATCATCGCACCTCCGCCAAAATCGCCCACCAGATTCAAAGGCGGTGCAGGTGGCGTATCCGCACGTCCCATCGCCTGCAACATGCCTGACAAAGCGATGTAATTCAGATCGTGCCCTGCCGCCTGCGCCAGCGGTCCGTCTTGCCCCCAGCCGGTAATACGTCCAAACACAAGGCGTGGATTGCGCTGCAGGCAGACCTCCGGCCCCAGACCAAGACGTTCCATGACGCCAGGGCGAAATCCTTCAAGGACAACATCGGCTTGCTCCAGCAAGCTCAGCACAACTTCTTTGGCTTCGGCCTGCTTCAGATCCAGCGCGAGAGAGCGGCGCCCGCGCGCCATCACGTCGTATTTCGTCCCCAGCATAGGAAATGGATTGGCAGCGCCAGCAGGTGCCTTGCGATCTATGCGTATCACTTCCGCGCCCATGTCTGCCAGCATCATGGCGGCAAACGGACATGGGCCAAGGCCAACCATTTCTATGACGCGTATGCCTGTCAAAGGTCCGCTCATCGTGTTTTACCTTTACAAAGTCCGGGAAATAATTTCTTTCATGATTTCGTTCGCGCCGCCGTAGATGCGTTGCACACGTGCATCGACATACATTTGCGCGATCGGGTATTCCAGCATATACCCGTAACCACCGAATAATTGCAGACATTGATCGATGACTTTGCACTGCAAATCGGAAATCCAGTATTTCGCCATCGATGCCAATGTTGTATCCATGCGGCCTTCCATCATATCGACGATACAGCGGTCGATAAAGGTGCGGGCAATCGTTGCTTCCGTCTTGATTTCAGCTAATACGAAACGCGTGTTCTGCATTTCTATCAATGCCTGTCCGAATGCTTTGCGCTCTTTCGTATGTTCCACCGTCAGGCGCAACGCCCGCTCTATCGCTGCAACGCCGGATACGCCGAGAATAGTGCGTTCATAATGCAATTCTGTCATTAACTGCACAAAACCCTTGCCTTCCACACCACCCAGCACACTGTCCAAAGGAACACGCACATCGTCGAAAAACAACTCGCAGGTGTCTTGCCCTTTCTGACCGATTTTGTCCAGAATGCGGCCAACCCGAAAACCCGGGCAGTTTCTGGTTTCCACCAGCATCAACGACACGCCCTTGGCACCGGCATCCGGATCGGTCTTGGTGACCACAACGACCAGGTCAGCCAGATAGCCGTTGGAAATAAACGTCTTGGAACCATTGATGACATAGGCATCTGCATCTTGTACGGCAGTCGTGCGTATACCTTTCAGGTCAGACCCGGCACCTGGCTCCGACATGGCGATCGCTGCCACCATCTCGCCGCTGGCAAGTTTGGGCAGATATTTTTTCTTTTGCGCTTCGGTGCCCTGATTCAGGATGTAATGCGCAACGATGGCATGCACATGAATGCCAAACGACATATCGCCAGCATATGTCAGCTCTTCAAACACCACAGACTGATGTGCAAATGTACCGCCGGAGCCACCGTATTCTTCGGGTATATCGGCCAGCAACATGCCCATCTCGCCGCCCTTGTTCCAGACTTCGCGGTCGACATGCTGTTGCTTTTTCCAGCGTTCCTGATGAGGTGTGATTTCGGCATCAACGAATTTACGAACGGCATCACGGAAACCTTCCAGTTCCGGCGTCATCCAGGGTGAGGTGTAGTTCATTCTTTGTCTCTCTTTTTTCTTCAGCCATAGTTCCTGGCTGTTCAGGATTTGGATTGATCAGGACTTACGCAAGTTCGCCCCTGCGACGTTATAGCTCCCTGTTGTACGATCGGTACGATGTGTACTGCCATCGTCACTATGGTGTAGTCAGGAATTCAGACAACAAGTTGTCTGCCGACGTAACGGACTTCCCCTGCAAGGGAAGTTTCCTCAGCACCAAAGGATGTTTCGCCTTGCTGGAACAATTTCGCGTAAGCCCTGTGATGTAAATTTTCCGGTAAGACTGGTCGCATCAAGTTAATTAAATGGAAATGCCACCGCCGCAAACAATGGTCTGGCCGCTGATGTAGTCGGATTCCGGTGTGCACAGGGAATATACGGCGCCAGCGGCCTCTTCCGGCGTGCCGCCACGTCCCAGCGGGATAGAGCGTTCCATCATCGCCATCAGATCAGGGTTCACACCGACCTTGATATCGCGTCCCTCGATTTGCACACTGGCATTGCCGTCGGCAGTCGCCTCGGTCAGCCGGGTTTTAATGAGGCCGAATGCCACGCAATTGACGTTGACTTTCATGCGTCCCCATTCCTTGGCCAGTGCCAGCGTCATTCCGACGATGCCTGCTTTGGCGGCCGAATAATTGACCTGGCCCGCATTGCCGCCCAGACCGGCGACCGAGGAAATATTCACGACTTTACGAAAAACTTCGCGCCCTGCCTCCTGCTCCGCTTTGCTATAGGCACGCAGCACGGGTTGTGCGGCACGCAAAATCCGGAATGGCGCGGTCAGATGCACATCCATGATGGCGTACCACTGTTCATCGGTCATTTTCTGGATCACGTTATCCCAGGTATATCCGGCGTTATTCACGATGATGTCTAACCCCTGATAGGTATCGACGGCTGTTTTGACGAAACGCTCGGCAAAATCGCTGGCAGTGACATTGCCTGTGCAAGCAACTGCCTCGCCCCCCATCGCCTGAATTTCGGCAACGACCCGCTGCGCTGGTTCAGCATCCAGATCATTGATCACAATACGTGCACCTTCACTGGCCAGTTTCAAGGCAATGGCACGTCCGATACCGCGCCCTGAACCAGAGACCAGAGCGACTTTTCCTGCTAATTTTGACATCGAGTTTTCCTTTTATTCAGATAGCGATGAGGGCATCACCGATGATTTTGACTTCGCCAAATTGGTTTGTGCTCTGGATTTCCACACGCAGTAGTGTCTCTCCAGCTTTTTTCATCTTTTCCACAATCTTGCCGGTGCAGTGCACTTCATTCCCCAGATGAGTAATGCCAGTGAAACGTGCATTCATTGCGCGTAATTGTCTTTGCGGCACCCATTTTGTCAGCAATCGTCCCAGATAGGCCATCGACAACATGCCGTGCGCAAACACGTCCGGCATGCGCGCCTTGCGGGCAAAGTCGATGTCGATATGAATGGGATTATGGTCTCCCGACGCGCCGGCATACAGCGCCAGTGTCGTGCGGTTTATCGCGGGCAGGGTCAGTGGCGGTAAGGTGTCTCCCACCTCTGCATTTGTCAGTATTAGCAGCATGGTGTTTTCTCCGTCA
>JAGWUK010000228.1 GCA_028868455.1 Burkholderiales bacterium
AACAGCGTTATCACGGACAACTGATACGCCCGCGCGCCCGTTATGTCGGCAACTACGATTTTGCTGACCATTGAAACGCATGCGTGATTGCGCAGCGCACAGACGAGTGGCGTGACCGAGTATTTCACGCATTTGAAAATAAGATTAGGTAAATCCGGACTATCCGTGTATATTCCGGCCTGTACTTGCATCAAGTCGTCATATTGTTGGTCCCAATTCCGCATGGCTGTATCCTCTGGCTGTTCTGTTTTTTCTCCTCCGGTTTTATTTCTTGGTCTCAAGTGCCCCTCGGGCAATTTCGCCTATGTGTCAAATGAAAAGGAAATAAAATGAGTTCTCAAACAGGTATAGTCAAATGGTTTAACGATGCTAAAGGCTTCGGCTTTATCGCTCCGGATGCAGGCGGCCCGGATTTGTTCGCCCACTTTCAGGATATTCAATCCAGCGGATTCAAGAGCCTGACAGAAAACCAGCGCGTTTCTTTCGAACGCAGTGCTGGTCCTAAAGGTGACAAAGCCAGCAATATTCAGATCTTGTCGTAACCGGCTTTTTCAGCCTCCCCTTTCGTCTCGCTGCGTACGCATTTTTCATTCTTACCGGCTGATGCCACCATGCAGATAGCATGGGTTGTCAGTGAAAAATACGCTGTGCATAGAGACAAACGCTTCACCAATCCTGAAAACGCATAAGTCGTTTTCAGGATGCGCAGACTGATTCTTACCGGCCGCAGGCACCACGCAGATAGCATGGGTTAGTGGAAAGTGGTTTAGTCAGTCAGCGAACATCTCCGCAGATGTCGGTCGATGGCCGATTCCAAAGCGCACCCAATCTCAGTGACTGGTTATGCATATCAACAATGCGGGCCTGACCTTGGATGGGGTTGTGTGAAGTGTGCATTCGTATTACCGCACGCCGTGCCGTTTTTAATAACGCTCTGGCAGCAAACAGCAGCTCAAACCAACATGACACCGTGCAGATAGCGCGGGTTGTGAAACCTGTCGGTGGCACCATGCAGATAGCATGGGTTGCTGGCGAGTCTGCAGTAAGTAACGAATGGAATTGCCCGCCTCCGCGCGGGCTTTTTATCGTTTACAGCTTCATCCTCCTGCAACTATTGCAAAAAGCTTTTTACCGCGGCCACCGTGTCAACCGGGTCTTCTTCTTGCGGAACATGCCCCAGTTTTTCAAACATCACAAGCTTGCTGCCTTTTATATCCCGCTTGAAGTTTTGCGCATTTTCCGGTGGAATCAATCGGTCCAGACCACCCCAGAGAATTAATGTCGGTACCGAAATTGTCTTAATTTTCCCCGCAGTCTTTCCGGCATCCATTTGCATGAAACGCAAACGCAGTGCATGGCGATTTCCTGCGCGCAAGGTCATCGCTTCATAACGATCGACCAGCGCAGGCGTGACTTTTCCGGGATCGCCATAGACATTTTTAACACTGTTTTCCATCATCCATCGAGGCAGCGTGTGTTCCATCATCCAGGCCATCTGCGGCAAACGTGCAATACGAAATCCGACAGGCATTGATTCCGGCGTAAAGGCATAACCGGCAGCATCCACCAGAATCAGCTTGTGGACTCTGTGCGGTGCTGCCACAGCAACTTGCCACGCAATTTCACCACCCAACGAATTACCGCCGACACTGAAATTTTGCACATGCAAGGTATCCATCAGGTCGAGAATAAAGCGCGTGTAGGCCGCATTGCTGTAATCGTTTTCGGCATTCGGCCCAGTCAATCCAAATCCGGGAAGATCCATCGTAATCACACGATGCTGCGCCTTCAATGCCGCTACCCAGGCTTCCCAGGTATGCAGACTTGACGACGTACCATGAATCAACACCACAGGGACAGGATCGTCGCGCACACCTTCATCGCGCAGATGAACCGTGAGACCATGTACCTGCACAAATTGCGAGGGTGGCGGCGCCCAGCGTGTTTTTAATACCTCGACCGGCTGATCGGGCGCCCACGTCAACACAACGGAAAGGCAGCTCAGGCCAATAAACAGGCACAGAAAAAATAAACCTATCAAGACGCGGCGTTTGGTCCGGCTCATATCCATTCCTTATTTAAAAGTACCGAAAATCACGCGACAATTTGCTTGCGCATGCGTGACAATGGCGCCTCAATGCCGCCAGGCAGCGACAGGGAAAAGCGTTCGATCACCTCAAACCCGGATGCCAGATACAAAGGCTCGCCCGGCATCGTCGATGCCAATTCCAGAACGCGGAACCCGGCCGCTTGTGCCTGTTCCGTACAGTGGCGCATCAACATGCTGCCCAGTCCGCGTCTGGCTGCGGCAGGGTCGACAAAGAATGCACGGATACGTGCAGCGTCGGTGGCCGGATTGAGTTCGTTGTCGGTGCCTTGTTTGGCCTGATCGCCGCCGAACAGGGTTTTGCGCTTGCTCCAGCCGCCACAGGCAAGTATTTGCTCACCTTCGGTAATGACGTAATAAGTTTGATCGGCAAGGAGTTGAGAATCGACGCCAAACACATGTTCCAGTAAAGCCTGTGCCTGTTCCTGCGTGTAAAACGACACACTCAGCTGTATCGCGGAACGGGCAATCAAGGCTTGCATTGCGGGGATATCGGCACTAACGGCATGACGCAAATCTGGCATAGAGGATCCTGTCAATCTGAGTACAGACGCCCGATCGCGTCCGTCGTTTTACATGGAAGTCCGCTTATGTTAGCGCAAGCCATCCTCATCGGGGTGACACGCCAGACGGCATGCTGCGCAGAATGAAGTGACGTACACACCGAACTGACGATGGCCGCCCATGTTTGTGGCGGACAAGACTTACTTGGCTGGTGGTTTTTCCGGTGACGTCGGTGCGCCTGAACCGGGTGGATTAGCTTGCCCGTTTTTTCCTGTGCCAGATTGCACAGGCTTGATCTTGACGACTTTACCCTTACTCTTGCAAGGATTGTCGGACCAGACGATATGGCCGTCCACCTCGCATTTAAATACTGCCGTTTGTGCGGTCGCCGTCAAAGGAATCGCAAAAACAGTCAGCAGGACGGCAAAGGAAATTTTCATGATGTTACTTGGCAGTTTGTATTGCCATTATTATAAATCTTAATTCTATCGGCAACGCACCTGCCACTTCAAAATAGTGTCGGATGAACGCGCTTTTTGCCTGTTCACCGGTCAATCTGAAGAAGGCACTTGCTGACCACACTTTTGCAAAAACCTGGATCAGCTCGTGCGGATGACCATTGCGCCACTGGCAGCCAGCACAATGGACGCCCAGCGCCAGCCGCTCATCTTTTCGCGCAAGACCCAGGCAGAAATGATGGCGCCAAACAGGATGGACATTTCGCGCAGGGCCGCAACGGTTGCCACTGGTGCTAGCGTCATCGCCCACAAGGCGATGCCGTACGAAGCCACAGAACCACCGCCACCGGCGAGTCCGAGCAGCCATTTTCCTTTGCTGTAAGCGTAAAAAGCGCGCGCATGCCGCAGCATCGCCCAAGCAAACAGCGCCAACGCCGTCAATAAAAATATCCATAAGGTGTAGGCAACAGGCGCCCCGGAAAGGCGCACGCCCAAACCATCAACGATGGTGTAGCTGGCGATGAAGCAGGCATTCAGCAGCGCCAGTTGCCGTGTCGAAAAGCGCCCCGGCGCGGTCAATGCGACAGAACGCTGACCAAACGCCAGGCCGAGCACGCCACCGACGATCAACACCACACCGAGCCAGCGCATCGGCGGAATCGCCTCGCCGACAACAGCACCGCTGGCCAACGCCACCAAAAACGGTGCGGTACCCCGCATCAAAGGATAGGCCTGGCTCATGTCGCCGGCGTGATAGGCTGCCGCCAATAATCCGTAATACACGATCTGCAATAACACCGAAGCAAGGATATACGGCCAGCTTGCCGCCGAAGGCGCCGGCACCAGCGGTAGCAGCAGCACAGCGATCAGGCCGGAGCCGGTCGTGACCAGTATCGTATTGAATAATTTATTTTCACCCGCCTTGATGGTGGCGTTCCATGCGGCATGCAGGAACGCGCCAAACAAGACAAATGCCACCAACCAGACCGACATAGTTCTCCCGGACACGCAACGCCCGCTGCGGGCAGCAAAAGGCTGCCTCGCTGATCAGGGCAGGCGACAGTGTACCGAAACCTGCGCATCCCGCGAACTTTGTCTTAAAAAATTCAAGGGACTGGCAGCGATGCTGTTAAGCGATTTTTTCAGACCTGCCCTGGAGCCCACTATCCATGCGGCTCGTGGCATGCATGCCCGCAAAGCCGCATGGATAGTGCGCTCTGGGGCATATTTTTAAAAAACCAAGAAATGCGGAATGCGCACAACATCGTGTCCGCAATCCGGTGAATTACATCAGGTTCATCCGTTTGGCTTCTGCAGTCAGTTCGGCGCGGAAATCAGGATGCGCAATGGCGATCATTTCCTGCGCACGTTGCCGCGCCGACTTGCCACGCAATTGCGCCACGCCGAATTCGGTGACGACGTAATTGATATCGTTCTTGCCAGTCGTGACATGCGTGCCAGGTGACAAGGTCGGAACGATGCGCGTGATGCTGTCTTCCTTGGCCGTGGAGGGCAACACGATGAATGCCTTGCCATCGCGCGAGCGATTCGCCGCACGCACAAAATCGACCTGGCCGCCGGTGCCGGAATACGGAACATGGCCAAGACTTTCAGAGCCGCACTGACCGAGCAAATCGATCTGCAAGGTGGCGTTGATGGCAATCAGCTTATCGTTTTGCGCAGCCAGATACGGGTCATTGGTGAAATCCACAGGATGGATTTCCAGCGCCGGATTCCGGTGCATGAACTGATAGAGTTTTTTCGAACCCAGCGCAAATGTCGCCACCATTTTGCCCGGCATATACGTCTTGCGCCGATTGGTCACGGCGCCGCTTTCGAGCAAAGTCAGGATGCCGTCGCCGATCATTTCGGTGTGGATGCCCAGATCATGTTTGCTGGTCAATTGCATCACCACGGCATCCGGAATCCCGCCGTAGCCGATTTGCAAAGTTGAACCGTCGTCGATCATGTCGGCCACATATTTGCCGATCGCCTGTTGCACCGGGCCGATCTTCGGCAAACCGACTTCCGTAATCGCGTCCTCACTCTCGATCAGCGCGGCAACCTGAGAGATATGTACATGGCAATTGCCATAGGAAAAAGGCACATTCGGATTGACTTCCAACACCACGGCGCGCGCTTTGGCAACAGCCGCCATCGTGTAATCGGCAGCCAGACTCAGCGAAAAATAACCGTGTTCATCCATTGGCGAAGCCATCGCAAACACCACGTCGGCAGGAATCTGTCCGCGCTGTATCAGGCTGGGCATTTCAGAAAAATAACTCGGAATAAAATCGATCCCGCCTTGCTGCCCGCCGGCACGCGATGCGGCGCCGTAAAAGAAAGCCACATGGCGTACATTGTCCACGGTCTCTGGGTCGAAATAGCCATACTTGCGCACCGCCAGAATCTGCGCCACCTTGACATCGCGAAAACGGCGGCGATGTTCGGACAACGCCGTCAGCAGGCTCGGCGGTTCGCCGACGCCAGTCGGGACGATGATGTAATCGCCATGTTGAATCTGACTCAGTGCGTCATCGGCACTGCAAAGTTTGCTACGGTATTGCTCCTGAACGGACATCATGGGTAAAGCTTTCTGTAGT
>JAGWUK010000229.1 GCA_028868455.1 Burkholderiales bacterium
ACCTGGCAAATCCTCCGCCAGCGTATGTTGTGGCGCACCGATAGCGGCGCGCAGTTTGCTGATATCAATGACAGGAAAAACGATTTCCGGTGCATCGCTTTCAAAATGACAAGGTACGCCGCGGCTTTCCAGAAAGGCTGCGATTTCTGCGTTGGACACGTTTTTGCCGTTCGCCAGATTATAGATATCAGTTTGCCCCTGACTGGCAATCAATGGCAGCGCCCTGACCACGTCCTGTACGGCGATATAGTCTTTTTGCGAGCCGGGGGCACTGCGAAACCGCACACTGTGATCTCTGCCGACCGTCGCCAGCACATCCGCCAGAAAAGTCTGCTCCGGCATATCTTTGCCATACACATTGGAGAGCCTGACCACACGCACCGGGCGCCGGCTGCTGAGGCAAAGACTCTCGCCCATGAGCTTGGAAAGATTGTACAAATCCTCCGGTTCACCGGGGCACACCAACAGGCGTGCGTCTTCGCTGGTAGACTGCGCGCCGGCATAGACACGCGTGCTGGACAAATAAGTTAATGAAGCAAAGGTACTGCGCTGCAAAATGCGCGAGAGCAAATGCACATGCGCATCAACCGTATCATAGGGACGCTGACGGAAATTTGCAGTCAAGCCAGCGCAATAGAAAACATGACCAAGATCTTCTTGCGTCAGACGCGGATCGCCACGTTCGGCAACATGACACGACCAGCCGATTTGCATCAGGCGGATTTGCAAATGCCTGCCGATGAATCCATGCCCGCCGATCAGCGTCGCGTGCGGCAAATGCGGTGCATGCAGAACAGTCAAGGGCTCGCTCATTCTCTTCGTCCTATCTGTCGCAAAGGATTACCTGCATTGACAGAATACGCGGCGACTTCGCGGCGTACGATGGAACCTGCGGCAACCACGCACCCCTGGCGCAAAATCGCCCCATCCAGTATCACGCAATTGGCGCCGATCCAGACGTCGTCCTCGATCACGATTCCCCCTTTTCCCGGCGCAAAGCCTTGCTGATTGATGCGGCGATGGCGGTCTTTAAATTCATGGTTGACCGGCGCGAAGGTGCAATTAGCGGCGATGGCTACGTCATTGCCTATGCGTATGCCGTTGCCGGTGTAGAGAACGCAACCGGAATTGATGGTGGTGCGCTCACCGATCACCACGTCACCACTTCCTCCGGCTGGCTTGAATTTAACAAAACTGTCGACACTGGAGAAGGCGCCGATCACGATGCGTGTGCCACGCACCGAGTCTTCGATATCGGCCCATTTTGAGATACGTGCATCAGGATGAATATCAATCATGATGTCACCTCTTTCAAAGTAGCTGTAACTGCGGGATGGCGACGACAAAGCGTGCATGCCATGCTTGTGTCTGCACCAGATCGGCCATGATTTCAGTCTGTAAATTCCAAGGCAAAATCAAAATCCGGTCCGGTTTATCGTCCAGCAAATGCGCCAGATCGACAATCGGGATGCGGCTCCCCGGTAAAAATTTTCCCTGCTTATGGGGATTAATATCGACCACATACGGTAATAAATCAGGTCGTACGCCAGAAAAATTCAGCAAGGTGTTGCCCTTTGCCGCCGCGCCGTAGGCCGCCACACGCAGACCGTCGCGCTTGCACTGCAACAGGAATTCCAGCAAGGAAAATTTCGCCTGCTCGGCGTTGGCCTGCACGTCTTGATAAAAGTGCAGCGTGTGCATGCCCGCTGCACGCTCTTTTTCCAGCATCTGAGCAACGCTGTCGCACACGGAACGTGCCTGCACATCGCTGCGCTGCGCCAGTACGCGCAGGCTGCCGCCGTGGGTTGGCCATTCCTGTACGTCAAACACCTGCAATCCGTTACGCGCAAAAATCAGCTTGACGGCATGCAAAGACAGATACGAATAATGCTCGTGATAGGCGGTGTCGAACTGGTTTTGCTGCACCATATTCAGCAGGTGCGGAAATTCAAAACTGGCGACGCCATGCGGCTTCAGGATATTGGCAAAACCTGCGACAAAATCATTGATGTCCGGCACATGCGCCAGCACATTATTGGCGACAGCCAGATCGACCATCTGGTCTTGCAACGCCAGTTCTTGCGCCAGCGCGACGCCGAAAAACCGCTCCACAATAGGAATACCTTTGGCGCGCGCGGCATTGGCAGTACTGGTGGTCGGCTCCACGCCGTAACATGGAATGCCGGCAGCTTTCACGTATTGCAGCAGATAGCCGTCATTGGCCGCCACCTCCAGCACGCGACTGCTGGCATCAAGACCGAGCACATCGCCCATGGTGGCGACGAACAATTCTGCGTGGCGTAACCAGCTTGATGAGCAAGAGCTGAAATACGCGTATTCGGCATCGAACAGATTTTCGCGGCCGGTAAAATCCAGCGTCTGCACCAGCCAGCAAACGTCGCACACCATCAGCTTGAGCGGCAGCCAGGTTTCTGCCTGATGCAGCGCTTCTTCACGCAGATAGGCGTTCGATGGCGGCGCGCTTCCCAGATCGAGAAAAGGCTTGGTCAGTGTATGCCCGCAGTGCCTGCACTTCATAGTGATACTCCTTGAAAATCGGGACGCAGTCTGACCCAGTTCGTATCCTTGTCCGACATGTCGGCGATGGGCAAGGGCCAGCTGATCGCGAGCCGCTCATCCAGCGCATGCACGCCCATCTCGCAGGTCGGCGCATAGGGTGCGCTATGACAATACAGCATTTCTACGTCGTCGCTCAAGGTCTGAAAGCCGTGCGCAAATCCGGCAGGTATCAGATATGAACGCTGATTGTCGGCCGACAGATGTACGGCATGCCATTGTAAAAATGTGTCTGAGTGCTGACGCAGATCGACAGCGACGTCCCAGACTTCACCGCGCAAACAGGTAATCAGCTTCATCTCGGCATGCGGTGGCAATTGCAGATGCAGGCCGCGCACACTGCCACGACGTCGGGTCAGCGTGTGATTGATTTGCGCAATTGCGTGGGTCCAGCCAAATTCGGTCAGTTCGTTGGCGCAAAACAGACGTTGCAAATAGCCACGGGCGTCGCTCAGCGGCTTCCTCTGCAATAGGTGCAGACCAGCCAAGGGAACAGGAAGAGAATCAAATCGCTGCGTCATATTGTTTTTGTATGTTGTGAGACTTTTGCAAATGCGTTATGGCAAGGCATAGCGACGACGGCAAGACACATTGTACAAATCGACCGACGAGAAACGCCTATGCTGCCGGAGCAGTTTTGCGCCAATCCCATGTTGTTCTGTTCGCTGTGGCAGCCATGTTCCAGTGCCGCGTTTTAGTTGCACGCTTGTCGGAACTTTCGCGCCAGAACCATATACTCCCCTAAAATTCAAAAAAAATCAGCCTATTACGCACTTTTTATCTTGGCATCATAAAAATACTACCCTACAGTATCACCATAGCAGACGTGTTAAATACGTCATGTCCGATGAATTCAGTACGGGGCGTTCAGGTAAGCCTGCAGATCACGTTCGCACAAATCCGTCGCCAACTGCCCGGCTTCGAAATCGCGATACCACTGCATGGTACGAGCGACCGATCGCTGCAAATTCCAGCGCGGCCGGATTCCCAACTCACTGCGCGCCTTGCTGGCATCCAGCGCCAGCAGACCTGCCTCATGCGGCCCGCTGATCTGCGCTGCATAGGCAACATCGCCACGACCATACGCCTGCCGCGCCATTTCCACCACGTCGCGCACGCTGGCGGCATCGTCAGGACCAAAGTTCCACGCCTCACCCAAACCCGGAAAGTGATACGCCTGCTGCGCCAGATACAAATACGCAAACAAGGGCTCCAGCACATGCTGCCACGGACGCATCGCGTCGGGCCTGCGTATCTGCAACTTCGCCCCGCTCTGCCATGCACGCACGGCATCTGGCAATAAACGGTCTTCCGACCAGTCTCCGCCACCAATCACGTTGCCAGCCCTGGCCACCGCGACAGTCACACCTTGCGCCGCCAGAAATGAGGCGCGATAACTGCTGATCACCAATTCTGCCGCCGCCTTGCTGGCGCTATAGGGATCGACACCGCCCAATTCTGCCGTCTCAGGATACGGAGTCAGCCTTTCCAGATTTTTATACACTTTGTCGGTGGTCACCATCAGCGCCACCCGCACACCGGGCACACCACGTAACGCGTCCAACACATGTGCCGTGCCCATCACATTGCTTGCCAATGTCGCCACCGGATCGCGATAACTGGCGCGCACCAACGCCTGCGCAGCCAGATGCAGAACAATTTCAGGCTGACACGCATGCACGGCGCCTTTCACGACGGCCAGATCGCGGATGTCACCGAAGCGGCTTTGCACCAGCGTTTCGACTTTTAACGCCCCGAACAAATGCGGCGACGTCTCGGGCGGCAAAGCCAATCCCGTGACTTGCGCGCCCATCTTGTTCAAGCAGAATGCCAGCCACGCGCCTTTGAAGCCCGTATGCCCGGTCAGCAGCACCCGGCGTCCGCGCCAGAAAGCCGGATCAGGCGTCACAAAACTGCCTGGGCTTACCATGCGCGCCATGGTGCCTTCCCCGACTGCCACAATTCTTCCAGCAGATTTTTTTCGCGCAAGGTATCCATAGGCTGCCAGAATCCAGCGTGCTCAAACGCCATCAACTGCTGCGACTGCGCCAAGGCCGTCAGCGGCGCGGCTTCCCAGCTGGTGTCGTCGTCGGCGATATAGTCCAGCACTTCGGGCGATAAGACAAAATAACCACCGTTAATCCAGCCGCCGTCACCGCGCGGTTTTTCGATAAAACCGGCAACCTGATCGCCATCGCGTTCCAGCGCGCCGTAACGCCCCGGTGGCAAGACGGCGGTAACCGTTGCCAACTTGCCGTGTTGTCGATGAAAAGCAATGGAGGCGGCGATATCCAGATCTGAAACGCCATCGCCATATGTAAAGCAAAACGCCTCGTCGTCCTGCACATAGCGCGCTACGCGTTTGAGCCGCCCGCCAGTCATGGTGTCTTCACCGGTGTCGACCAGCGTCACTTTCCAGGGCTCAGCATGACGCTCATGCACTTCCATAGAATTATTTTGCAGGTCAAACGTCACGTCCGACATATGCAAAAAATAGTTGGCGAAATATTCCTTGATCAGATAGCCCTTGTATCCGCAACAAATCACGAATTCATTCACGCCATGCGCGGAGTAACTTTTCATGATGTGCCACAAAATCGGGTGGCCGCCGATCTCTATCATCGGCTTGGGCTTTAAGTGTGTTTCTTCTGAAATCCGCGTTCCCAATCCGCCTGCCAATATCACTGCCTTCATGTTGATGGCTCCTCACAATAGTGCTGCCACATCAGGTGATAAGCTTTTTCCACCGAGAGCGCAAAGGCAGGCTCATCCATCAGCGCCGACGCTTCCATCTCTTGTCGCAAAGTTTTGCGCATCTGCACCAGTGCATCAATGTCATGCGCCAGTATCAACGCCTTTTGCGCATATTCTTCTTCGGTGCTGGCGATCCACTCTGTGCGTCCCATACCGGTCAATACGCTGGCACCAATCCGCCCGACTGAAGGTCTATCCATCAGCGTGACAAACGGGATACCCATGTACAGAGTTTCCAGCAAGGTCGTGCCTGAATTGTGCGGGAAGCAGTCCAGCCCGATATCGACATGCTTGAGCACCTCCCACGATGGCGTGCTAAATCCGATATCCAG
>JAGWUK010000230.1 GCA_028868455.1 Burkholderiales bacterium
GGGTTTCGAGATGCATGCATCTCGCCAGCGTAACGGTATGCGCTTGCAAGCGCATACTCCCAAGAGCAAGGCTGCAGCGAGTTTCCTTCATTTCCCATTTTTCGTGATGCGTAAATTGGGCTGGAGCGTAGCGTAAGCACCCGAAGGGCAAGTCTGCGGTCGCCTTTTCTTGGCTTACTTGCTTTTGGCGAAGCAAAAGAAAGTAAGGCGTCCGCCGGGACGAGACCCGGCCGGCTATCGTTGCTCATCCGTGTTGTCACTACTGCTGAAGATCGCCAATGATGTCGCTGGATGCTGGCCGTTCAAATTCTGACGTTCACGGCATAGTGAAGATTGCCGGCCGGTGGTAGTTCGGCACGTGCCCACAATTCTGTCTTACAAAATTCGGCAGAATCTGTTACATAATCGAATACCCTGACGGCTCTCGTCAAACAGACGGTGCACAGCGACACAGCAACCTGTCCGCTGGCCAACCTTGATTGAGCCCAATACCCACTAATTTTGTTGAGGATGTTGTATGAGCATTGCGATGATTGTTTTTTTCAAGGCGTTGATCGTGGTTCCGATCACCTTGTTGCCCATTCTGAACCCGATCGCGATCGCGCCGATTTTTCTGTCCATGACAGGACCGATAGAGCCGCTGGTGTCGCGCCGGCTGGCCAAACGGATTGCCTTGAATTGTTTTTTCCTGTTGATGGGTGCGGTGTTCGTCGGTTCGTATGTCTTGGATTTTTTCGGTATTTCTTTGCCTATCGTCCGCGTGGCGGGCGGTATCGTAGTGGCGATGGCAGGCTGGAAATTGTTGAACGATCAGGGGCAAGATAAATTGCGCGCATCGGTTGCCGAGGCGTCCAGCAATGGCACCTGGGATAAAGAAGAATTGCGCCGCCGTAGCTTTTATCCCTTCAGTTTCCCTCTGACCGTGGGCCCCGGCACGATTGCGGCCTCCATTACGCTGGGCACGCAAATGCCGCATAAGCCGGTGGACTGGATTATCACCAGCATCGCGTCGGCACTTGGCGTGTTTTTGACTTCGCTGGTGATTTATCTGTGCTACCGCTTTGCCCGTAATATGGAGCGCGTGCTGGGTGACGTTGGCGCCATCGTACTGCTGCGCTTGTCTGCTTTTATTTTGCTGTGCATCGGCATAGAAATCGGCTGGGCTGGCATTTCTGCTTTACTGGAAGATATCGGCATTCATTGATTGGTGGAAGGTGTTGCATGGCAGGCGCAGGCCTCGCCATGCGCTGCGGCGACCAGCTCATGCAGGATGCCGCATTCTTTTCCTGTATGCGCATCGTCGCATCGCCCGCGCAACTGGCTCAGTTGCTTTTCCAGTGCCCGCATGCTTTTCAGACGTGCCTTGACTCTCGCGATTTGCGCGTCGATCAATTGATTGATATCGCCGCAATCGTCACCCGGATTGTGCATAAAAGCGACCAGGCGGCGCACGTCCGCCAGAGGAATGTCCAGCGCACGGCAATGGCGGATGAAGGATAGTCGCTCCAGATGCGCAGCGGTGTAACTGCGATAGCCGTTTTCCTGGCGCGCCGCTTCCTGCAACAAGCCCTGCTTTTCGTAGTAACGTATGGTTTCTGTATCGACGCCAGTGGAGGCGGACAATTCACTGATGCGCATGATTTACCTTTTCGTTTAAGAATTTATACAAACCTGGCTTAGCGGTATTCCGGCGTCTGATTAACTGGTGTGGCCAGCGCCGTCGCCTCGCCTTCATAATGTACTTTTACAGCATTGACATATACTACCCCTGAGTATTTTTTCAGATCGCTTTATTCATCTGCGCATTGGGATATTTTTCAATAAATTTTATGGGAGTATGTGAAAACCAAGCAATTGCAGTGGCGCGTCTGACGCAAGTCCAGATGCGGCAGAATGACGAGCGACTGGATTTCTGGCTAAGGGCGAACGCCCATGCATTTGCTGCTTGACCCTGTAGTGACTCCAGAGTTTACACTGGTTTAAATTTTTCAGTAATAACAGAAGCTGACGCAAACATTGTCCTGACCTGACATCGCCACGATCACGGTCAGAACAGTGCAAACATTTGCCACATTGACGGCGAATGGTTTTGCGAGCTCACAAGTGAGACTTATGATGACGAGCAAACCACCCTGCTGCGGCCACGATGATGCTGCGTGCACAACATCAACGCAACACCAGCACGAGCCGGCCACACAAGCGCCGGCAGACGCCAGCACCTGCGATACACAAACGCTGAAACTGCGCATAGACAACATGGATTGCCCGACCGAAGAGGCGCTGATACGTCGCGCATTGTCGGGCATTGAAGGCGTTGCAGCGCTGGATTTCGACCTGATCAACCGCATCCTGACTGTGCACCATCAACTGGACGACGTGCAGCCAATCCATCGTCTGTTGCAACAAATCGGCATGCGGGGCATGGAGCTGCGAGTGACGACATCGACCACAACCGCGCTTGCACCAGCGGTAACAAAAACGCAGCTGGCGCGCGTACTCATCGGCGGTCTGGCGGCAATCGGTGCCGAAGCCTGGGTCTGGCACAGTGATGCCGGACTGTCGTGGCCCGTTGCGCTGCTGACGCTACTCGCGATATTCAGCAGCGGTTTGCCAACCTTGAAAAAGGGCTGGATTGCGCTGCGTCACTTGACGCTGAACATCCATTTGCTGATGACAGCCGCCGTACTCGGCGCGCTGGCAATCGGCCAGTGGCCGGAGGCGGCGATGGTGATCTGGCTGTTTGCCATTGCAGAAATGATTGAGGCTGCCAGTCTGGCGCGCGCACGCGATGTCATCAGCGGGCTGCGTTCGCAAGCGCCGGAAACCGCCTGGCTCTTGCAGGCCGACAGCAGTTGGGCCGCAACCGACACGCACAGCATACATATTGGCCAGACCATCCAGGTTCGCCCCGGCGACCGCATCGCGCTAGATGGCATCGTCGAAACCGGCAGTTCCAGCGTGAATCAGGCCGCCATTACCGGCGAAAGCATGCCGGTCGAAAAAAACCTTGGCGATCAGGTCTACGCTGGCACCCTGAATCAGTCCGGTGTGCTTCAGGTGCGTGTGACTGCCACCCAGGATTCCACCATGCTGGCGCGCATTGCCTTGTCGGTGCAGGATGCGCAAAGCAAACGCGCGCCCATGCAAAGGCTGGTCGATAAATTTGCCGCCGTGTACACGCCGACGGTGTTCGTGTTTGCCTTGCTGATGGCAATCCTGCCACCGCTGCTAGGGCAACACGCGTGGCGCGACAGTCTGTATCAGGCTCTGGTTTTACTGGTGATCGCCTGCCCCTGTGCGCTGGTGATCTCGACGCCGGTCACTGTTGTCAGCGGACTGGCACTGGCGGCGCGGCGCGGCATCGTCGTCAAAGGCGGCCTGTATCTGGAGCAAGGAAAACAACTGCGCCTGATCGCGCTGGATAAGACCGGCACCCTGACCGAAGGCAAGCCACGTCTGAATGGCATCGTCAGCCTGTCGGAATTATCGCCGGAACAGCTATTGCACATCGCTGCGAGCCTGGATGCGCATTCCAGTCATCCGCTGGCTCAGGCTCTGTTGACGGCCTGCCAGACGAGCTTATTGCCGGTCAACGATCTGGCTCTGCTCAGCGACGGGCGCGGACGCGGCGTGCATGGAAACCTCGCCGGACACCGCTACCAGCTCGGCAACCGTGCCATGCTCGACGCCCTGCAGCAACAAAGTCCGGGCAGCACAGCACAGCCTGACTTTGAAAGCGAACTACAACGACTTGAAGCACAGGCCAATACCGTTATGTTTTTATGTCGCGAAGGCCGATTGCTGGGCTTGCTGGCGGTTGCTGATCAGGTACGCAGCAGCAGCCGTGAAGCCGTCGCGCAATTGCACGCGTTACAGGTACGTACGGTCATGCTGACGGGCGACAACCCGCACACGGCGCAAGCGATTGCCGCGCAGACCGGCATTACCGAGATTCGCAGCCATTTGCTGCCAGACGATAAGCTGACGGCCATACAGGAATTTGTTCAGCAAGGTGTGACCGGCATGTGCGGCGACGGTATTAACGATGCACCAGCGCTGGCCTGCGCCAACATTGGATTTGCAATGGCAGCGGGCAGCGATACAGCGTTGGAAACGGCAGATGTGGCGCTGATGCAGAACGATTTACGCAAGATACCGGAATTCATCCGTATCTCGCGCCATACATCGCGCCTGTTATGGCAAAACATCGGCTTTGCACTGGCGATCAAGTTCTTATTTTTTGGACTGGCACTGGGAGGCTATGCCAGCCTGTGGATGGCAGTCTTTGCCGATACCGGAACAAGCTTACTGGTGGTGTTAAACGGGTTGCGTGTGCTGGCTTATGTTGACCCATCCGACTGAGGAGCTTCATTCAGCATCAGCGCATGCTCAACCCGATCGGATTCGTCGCCGATGCGGCTTTGCCACGCGCGCACGAAATAGGATTTTTCAGTCGCCGTTGGCTCTTCGTACCAGATCACCATCAATGTTCCTTTGTGATCGTGGATTTTGGCCAGCTTGGTGATGCAGACAGTATTGCGATCCACGTCTGCCAGACCGATGGCATAGCCATACACACGGCTCAGACGCTCGATGCGGTCTGGTTCGGTTTCGCTGTTGGTCGCCGAAATTTTTGGATGATCCAGATACATGGTGCAGTCTCCGTCTGATAAGGTGCAAACGATTTTATCCGATCAGCTTCGGGACGGCTATCGACATTTGATGCTGTGTCGCAATGCCGTTGTCGGGCAGCATCGCCAACGATGTGTTGCCACGATTGCGTGCCGTCCTCATTTGCCATGATTACGTGCCACGGCCACGTTTTTCCCATTTACGCTCCTGTCGCGACAAGACTTTATCGTTTTCATCGACGGTTTCCAGATACACATCAAAACCCCACAGACGTGCGACGTGCTTGAGCATTTCGCTCGTCTGCGCATTCAGCGGGCGCCGCAGATATTGCTT
Organism: Burkholderiales bacterium; assembly: GCA_028868455.1. Classification (GTDB taxonomy): domain Bacteria; phylum Pseudomonadota; class Gammaproteobacteria; order Burkholderiales; family Burkholderiaceae_D; genus Undibacterium. The sequence continues at coordinate 4,966 of JAGWUK010000230.1, forward strand.
ATGCCGCAATGTCAACGCGCGATCGCCCTGCATATCGACAGACCAGACCTGGATGTTCGGCTCGCGGTTGCCCAGATTGTATTGCCCGGCAAGTTGCTGACGTATCGTCTGGTAACCGCTTTCATCATGGATCGCAGACACGATCAGCTTGTCCTTACTGTCATCGTCCAGTATCGAAAAAAAGTGAAAATCGCGTATCAGTTTGGGCGACAGAAACTGCGCAATAAAGCTCTCATCTTTAAAATTGCGCATGGCAAATTGCAGCGTGGCCTGCCAGTCGCTACCGGCGATATCAGGAAACCATTCGCGATCTTCTTCTGTCGGGTTTTCACAAATCCGGCGGATATCGCGCATCATCGCAAAACCCAGCGCATACGGGTTAATCCCATTGAAGTAACGACTGCCGACTGGCGGTTGATACACCACATTGGTATGGCTTTGTAAAAACTCCATCATGAAGCCATCACCGACAATGCCTTCTTCATACAGCTGGTGCAGAATGGTGTAATGCCAGAACGTTGCCCATCCTTCATTCATGACCTGCGTCTGCCTTTGCGGATAAAAATACTGCGAGGTCTTGCGAATAATGCGCACGATTTCGCGCTGCCACGGTTGCAGCAGCGGCGAATATTTTTCGAAGAAATACAAAAGGTTTTCCTGTGGTTCCTGAGGAAAACGAT
>JAGWUK010000231.1 GCA_028868455.1 Burkholderiales bacterium
ACGAAAAATGCACCGAAATAATGCGCGCAGGCGAAAAATGCGAACAGGCCTCTGCACAAAAAGCTGTGCATATTGAATTCTTGTTGCAAAATCAAGCTACGCGGCAAAATCCACCATAGAACTCCGACCATGATCCCTATCCGTCAAATAGAAAACAACAGTCAGCGCAAGCGGTCTCAGCCCAAAGGCAGGCAACTTGAACCTGTTGCGTTAGCGCAAATACAAGAATTGCTGGGTAAAGCTGACATAAAAAAAGACATGCTCATTGAGTATTTGCATTTAATACAAGACAAATATAAAGGATTGAAATTGGCGCATTTAAACGCGCTGGCTTCAATCATGCATTTATCAGCCGCCGAAGTTTACGAAGTCGCTAGTTTCTACCACCACTTTGATGTCATTCGTGATGGCGATGCAGCAACAGCAGAAATAACTGTCCGTGTTTGTACAAGTCTTTCGTGCCAAATGCAGGGGGCGCAAAACTTGCTCCAGCAATTGCCTCGTCTATTGGGCAACACAGTCCGAGTTCTGGAAACGCCTTGCATAGGGCGTTGCGAAAAAGCGCCAGCTGTTTCCATTGACCAACAGACTTTATCTGATGCTTCTGCAGAAAAAATCGCCGAAGCACTGGCCACCAAGTCTGGATTCGACGACATCCCCACCGCCATTGAATACGCAAACTATAAAAATGCTGGCGGATATCAGCAATTAATACGATGCCATACTGAGCAACTCAGTAAGGAAGCTGTCTTTACCATGCTCGACAATGCCGGATTGCGTGGATTGGGTGGTGCAGGATTTCCGGCAGGACGAAAATGGCGCATCGTCGCCGCCGAACCGGCTCCACGCCTCATGGCCGTGAATATCGATGAGGGCGAACCAGGCACATTTAAGGACAGGCATTATCTGGAGCGTGATCCTCACCTGTTTCTCGAAGGCATGCTCATTGCAGCATGGGCAGTCGACGTCGCAGAAATCTATATCTACCTGCGTGACGAATATCAGGCTTGCCATCAGCTACTCCGGCGAGAAATCGCGCAATTGCAAGCACAGCCTCCTATTCCCAATTTGCCGCGTATTTATTTACGACGCGGAGCGGGCGCTTACATCTGCGGCGAAGAATCTGCCATGATCGAATCCATTGAAGGCAAGCGCGGCATGCCGCGTTTGCGGCCACCCTATGTTGCGCAGCAAGGCTTATTTGGCCGCCCGACCTTAGAGCATAATTTTGAAACGCTGTATTGGATCCGTGACTTCCTTGAAAAGGGAACAGACTGGTTCGTCCATCAGGGACGACATGGCCGTCATGGATTGCGCTCCTTTTCCGTTTCCGGTCGTGTTAAACGCCCTGGTGTCCATTTGGCGCCAGCAGGCATCACGGTTCAGGAGTTAATTAATGAATACTGTGGTGGTATGCAAGACGGTCATCAGCTCTATGCCTACTTGCCCGGCGGAGCATCCGGCGGCATCTTGCCTGCATCACTAGACAATCTTCCTCTGGACTTCGATACGTTACAGCCGTATGGATGCTTCATCGGTTCTGCCGCCATCATTATTTTGTCAGATCAGGACAGTGCCGTCGCCGCTGCGCGAAATATGATGCGTTTCTTCCGAGATGAATCTTGCGGGCAATGCACGCCGTGTCGCGTCGGTACGGCCAAAGCCCTGGCATTGATAGACAAAGAACAATGGGATATTCCCTTGTTGCAGGAGTTGTTGCATGTGATGCGGGACGCATCAATATGCGGGCTAGGACAGGCGGCACCCAACCCTGTCGAATGCGTTATCCGATACTTTCCGCATGAACTGGACACCAGCAGGAGTGCAACATGAATGCACGCATACACCCCACATTTCAAATCACTTTGAATGGTCATGTTGTTGACTGCAGCGCCGCAGAAAACTTGCTGACAATCGCTCAGCGACAAGGCGTGGATCTTCCCAATCTGTGTTTTCAAGAAGGCCAGCCCGGCGTTGGCAATTGCCGGGCTTGTGTCGTCGAAATACAAGGTGAGCGCACACTGGCACCATCGTGCTGCCGCGCACCTGCGCCCGGCATGCAGGTACAGACAGATAGTCCGCGTGCCATTGCAGCGCAAAACATGGTGCTGGAATTATTGCTATCGGATACGCCTTCGACTGAACACAGCGGCAATAATCAGCTTGTTCAATGGGCAGAGAGCAGACACATCCAGCGTTCCCGTTTTGCGGCCAGAGCAAGCGTCAAAACAGATACCTCGCATCCGGCAATTGCGGTCAATCTGGATGCCTGCATCCTGTGTACCCGTTGCGTACGCGCCTGTCGCGAAACGCAGGTCAATGATGTGATAGGACTGGCAGGCCGTGGGGATCAGGCAAGCATTGTGTTCGACATGCAAGACCAGCTGGGGGACTCAAGCTGCGTGGCATGCGGAGAATGTGTACAAGCCTGCCCGACCGGCGCCCTGTTGCCAGCGTCCCCGAAGGCGAAACAAGTTCCGGAAAAAGAAGTCGCCACGCTATGCCCGTATTGCGGCGTAGGCTGTCAATTGAATTACCGTGTCAACGATGACCACATCGTTTCAGCCGAAGGGCGCAACGGCCCGGCCAATCAAGGACGTCTGTGCGTCAAAGGACGCTATGGTTTTGACTACGCCCGCCATCCGCAACGACTGACCAGGCCGCTGATACGCCGTCCCGACGCCCCGAAACACGCACATGCGCAACTTACGCCGGAGAATATTGCTGACGTCTTCCGAGAAGCAAGCTGGGAAGAGGCGCTCACAGTTGCCGCGGAGGGACTGAAAAAAATCCGCGATCAACAAGGCAAAAAAGCCCTGGCAGGATTTGGCTCGGCCAAAGGCAGTAATGAAGAAGCCTACCTGTTTCAAAAACTGGTGCGTGTCGGTTTTGGCAGCAACAATGTCGACCACTGCACGCGCCTCTGCCATGCCTCTTCCGTTGCCGCCCTGCTGGAAGGCCTGGGCTCGGGTGCGGTGTCCAACCCGCTCAGGGATGTTGAATTTGCTGAAGTCATTTTTATCATCGGCGCCAATCCCGCCGTCAATCATCCGGTAGGCGCAACCTGGATAAAAAATGCCGTTGAAAAAGGTGCCAAGCTAATTATCTGCGACCCGCGCCGCTCGGATCTTTCCAGGCATGCGCGGCATTTCCTGCAGTTCAAAGCCGATACCGATGTCGCCCTGCTCAATGCCATGTTGCACGTCATCGTGACGGAAGACTTGCTGGACCACACATTTATCCAGAACCGCACCACAGGATTTGAGGCCTTACGTGACAACCTTGCCCCCTACACACCTGAGCGCATGCAAGCCATTTGCGGTATTGATGCGGACACCATACGCACTGTCGCCCGCCTATATGCCACGGCGAAATCGTCCATGATTTTTTGGGGTATGGGCGTATCGCAACATATTCACGGCACGGACAATGTCCGCTGCCTGATTGCAATGGCCTTGGCAACTGGCCAGATTGGCCGCCCTGGCACTGGCCTGCATCCGCTGCGCGGCCAGAACAATGTGCAGGGGGCATCCGATGCCGGGCTGATACCGATGATGTACCCGGATTATCAGCGCGTGAACGACAACGCTGCGGCAGCACGCATGGAACAAGCATGGCAGCTCCCCGAAGACACACTGGACAGAGAACCCGGACTGACCGTCGTGGAAATCATGCACGCCATTAAGCAAGGCAAAATCAGCGGCATGTACATCATGGGCGAAAATCCTGCCATGTCTGACCCGGATGTCAACCACGCACGAGAATCACTGGCAGCGCTGCAGCATCTGGTCGTGCAGGATATTTTTCTGACGGAGACCGCCGCATTTGCCGATGTGATCCTGCCCGCGTCGGCTTTCCAGGAAAAAACCGGTAGCTTTACCAATACCGACCGCACCGTGCAACTAGGACGCGCGGCGCTGTCATTACCGGGTGAGGCGAAACAAGACCTTTGGATCATTCAGCAGATTGGTATGCGGATGGGGCTACCGTGGCAAGACCAACCGGTGTCAGACGTCTTTGAGGAAATGCGAACCGTCATGCCCAGTATCGCAGGCATCAGTTGGAACAGGCTTGAGCGTGACGACGCTGTCACCTACCCTTGCCTGCATGAAAACGATCCCGGCGAAGCTGTCGTTTTCACCGAACGATTTCCCACGCCGGACGGGCGCGGACGTTTTATGCCGGTACAAATCATCCCTGCCGCAGAGCAGCCCGATGCCGAATACCCTTTTGTCCTGATTACCGGTCGCCAACTGGAGCACTGGCACACGGGCAGCATGACGCGCAGAACACAAGTGCTGGACGCGCTGGAACCCGATCCTGTCGTGCTGATCCATCCTGACGATCTGGCGCAAACCGGCGTCTTACCCGGCGACGTCATTACGCTGGAATCACGGCGTGGAACAATCAGTCTGTATGCGCGAGCCGATCCGTATTTGCCACGCGGCGCGGTATTCGTCGCATTTTGTTACTACGAAGCGGCAATCAACCGTCTGACCAATGCTGTGCTTGATCCATACGGGAAAATTCCGGAATTTAAATATTGCGCAATCCGTCTGCTGGCCGGCGGAAGTCCGCCCGAATCATCGGTCTATAGAACGACTTCAGCAACCAGTGAGGAAATGACCGGAGCACCGTCCAGGAGTTGACTTAAATCAATAGTCAATCTCATTTGTCGAAATGAGATTGACTCTCGTTTATCGTAAAGCTATCGTTTGCAACGCATTTTTGTTTGACCGGCTGGCGGACAAAATTCCTTAAAACGTTCAACTCGCGCAGTTGTCCCGCTCACCTTGCTTGCAAACATGCCTCCGCTGCTATCTCGTTTCGTCCACCGCCCGCTGCTGTATGCCGCTTTCGTTTTCTTTGGCGCATTGGGTGCCTGCATGGCGCTGGTCATGAAGCTGGAAAAAAATCTGCATCAGGAACAACGCGCGCAAACCGCCGATCTGGCCAGCATGCATGCCCATGCGTTGCAGCAGAACATCGGCCAGGCCTTGTCCGCAGCCTATGCCCTGGCCGCCCTGGTGACCGATAGTCATGGCGATGTGAAGAATTTCGATACTTTCGCCATGCAAATTCTGCAATATCATCCCGGCGTCAGCGCCCTGTACCTGGCACCGGACGGCATTACGCGTGCAGTCGTTCCGAAAGAATGGCGCGCCAAAGGGCTGGGGATAGACCTGCTACACGATCAGCAAAGAAAAACCGAGGCATTACGCGCGCGCGACTCCGGCGAACTCACGCTGGCTGGACCTTTGCCGTTGACGCAAGGCGGGAACGGCATCATCGGACGCCTGCCGGTTTTCTTGCCGGACAATGCCGGACAAAAGCAATTCTGGGGGCTGGTTTCTGTCGTCGTCGCGCTGCCAAAAGTCCTGACCGACGCCGAGCTGCCGCAATTAAGGCAGCCCGGCTACGATTACGAAATCTGGCGCTTAAATCCTGTCACAGGAAAAAAGCAAATGATCAGTACGACACCTGGTTATCACGATGCAGAACATGTCAGTTACGCCTTTGCCCTACCCAATGCCGAATGGACGCTGGACGTACTGGTAAAGCCCAATCAGGATGCGCTCGTCGGGTTGATCTTCAAAATTGGCCTGAGTCTCGCGTTCAGCCTGATGCTGGCGTATCTGGTTAA
>JAGWUK010000232.1 GCA_028868455.1 Burkholderiales bacterium
GGAATCCGGTTCTGCATTGATGATAAAGTTAACGTCGCCCTGACGGAACAGAGTGACATCCTTGGTACGATGTTTGGCGATCGCAGTAAAGCCCATCGTGACGAACAGTTCGCCCAAGGCTTTTGGATCAGGTGCTGCATATTCAATAAATTCAAAGCCATCGGTACCCATTGGGTTTTCCCAAGTTTCGAACGTCATGCCGGTCTCCTCAGTAAATTCATTGTCAATTTCTGCGCCAATACATCGTCCGATGTGTTCGTTTTGATGCAGATCAAGCATTCAGTATAGTCTGCGAAACGCGCCATATAATTTTAAAATTACCCATAGATAGCTTGATTTGAGCAATAATATTGCTGTGAAAATTATTTTATTGGCAGAATATGACTGAGATTGTGTTGGATAAAATTGACCGCAAGATTCTGGCCATTTTGCAGGCAGATGGACGGCTGACCAATCAGGAAGTGGCAGAACGCGTCAATCTTTCGCCTTCGCCTTGCTTGCGTCGCATGAAGCGCCTGGAAGAAAGCGGCGTGATTCGCAAGTACGTGGCGCTGCTTGAACCGGCCAAGATCGGCCTGGGATTGTTAGCCTATGTCAATGTGCGTCTGGAAAAGCACAGCGATACGCCCGGCAAGGGCGCATCGCGTTCACCGCGCGATGATTTTTCAGCTTCCGTCGCGCAATGGCCCGAAGTGGTGGCCTGTTATGCCATGACCGGCGAGATGGATTATTTGCTCAGAGTCCATGTGGCGGACATGAACCATTTTTCGCGCTTTATGATGGAGACGCTGTTGCGTCACCCGGCAGTGCTGGATGTGAAATCCAGCTTTGCCTTGCAACAGATTAAAGAAACGACGGCGCTGCCAGTGATGAGCGTTGCTTAATGAGCGGCCAGCTTATTTATGCTCGTCTTTCATACCGGGCAAGTTACCCAGCCATTTAGCTGCGGCACGGGCGTTGGCCTTGATCGTGTAATCAATGGCAGCAACTTGTTCCTGCACGGCTTCTTTTAAAACGCTGACAGCGTCTGCCGGCAGGATTTTCAGATAGGCATCGGCTTCGCCATATTCGCGATGGATGGCCATGCCAGCTTTTTTGGCAATATGGATCATGGTCTGATTGGATGACAGGCAATGCATATACAAGGTGTCGATGTCGTCATTGCGGCAGTGGATGGCGCCACGTTCAAAGAGCTTGAAACCGACACCTTTGCCGCGCGCTGATTTGGAAACGGAGACGCCGAATTCGGCAACCTTGTCTTTGTCAGTGGCTTCATCCGTTTCGCTGCGTGCCGCGTAAGCCAGATGACCAACGCCGACCAGACGGAAATGGTGGCTGACGACACCGAAGACCTTATCGCGTGAAAAGTCGATGCCATCGACGTACTTTTCTATCATCGCGTCTGGCAAATAGGTGCCGAAACGCAGTAGACGGTCGCTTTCTTCCAGCGCCAGGAAATGTTTGAGAATGCGATGGCGGTCTTTTTCAGATAACTCTTTGACAAACACGGTATGTTTGGGTTTTGCCTCTGCTTTGTTGGCAGATTCTTCTGGGAAAATGTCGGAAGCGTTCATGATGACTCCTTGCTGCAAAGTGAATTTGTGCAGTGCACAACGCATTGTAGGTTATGTTCCCCTATTATTCCAGAAAACCCTTGTTTTTGAGAGGTATTCGTCTATTCTTTGATATTGTGCAATGCCGCAATTCTGGCCGCGCGGATCGCTTCAGGTATGCGTTCAGGATGCGCTGCGCACTGGCGTGCAATCTCCCCGCCATTCACTTGTTGCGCTGCATGCAAAGCGCGCATCAGATACGCCGGTTGTGGAAATTGGATGTCTGTCAGGCCGCTACGCCCGAAACAATCGCATTCGGCAGCCAGTAACATTTCCTGAAAACGTTGCGGTTTGCGAAAAGCATCGTTTCTTTCCAGCAGATTGATGATCGTTGCTGTGCGCATTTCCAGTGCACGACCCACTTTGCCATGATCCCTTGCCGTCATGATGGCAAGGTCGCGGCAATCACCTGGAACTTTCAACCTTTTACAGACCTGGCTGACCAGTTTTTCACCACGCTCTTCGTGGCCGTGATGTGAGGGCCATAATTCCGGCGATGTCGTGCCTTTTCCGAGATCATGGAGTAAGGCCGCAAAGCGCACTGGCAGCGAATAGCCTTTTTGCGCAGCATAATCAACCACCAGCATGACATGCACGCCGGTATCGATTTCCGGGTGGTATTTCGGTGGCTGTGGCACACCCCATAAGGCGTCCAGCTCCGGCAGCAGGCGTTGTAAGGCGCCGCATTCGCGTAACACCTCGAACATGCGTGACGGTTTGATCTCCATGAGACCGCGCGCAAGCTCTTGCCAGACACGCTCTGGCACCAATGCATCGACTTCGCCAGCTTCCACCATCTGGCGCATCAGCGTATTGGTTTCCGGTGCGACGCTGAAGTCGTATGGTGCCACCGAAAAGCGGGCGGCAAACCGGGCGACGCGCAAGATGCGCACCGGGTCTTCGGCAAATGCTTCGGAGACATGGCGAAACAGTTTTCGTTGCAAATCGGCCTGACCACCGAACGGGTCGGTGATATGGCCTTGCTCGTCCTGTGCCATGGCATTGATGGTCAAGTCACGCCGGATCAGGTCCTGTTCCAGCGTCACTTCACTATCAGTATGAAAAACAAAGCCCTTGTAACCGGCAGCGGTTTTGCGCTCCGTGCGCGCCAGGGCATATTCTTCATGGGTGCGTGGATGCAGGAATACCGGGAAATCTTTACCAACCGGCTGAAAGCCTGCCTGCAACATGCGCTCCGGTGTCGCGCCGACCACGACATAGTCGCGATCCTGCACCGGGAGGCCGAGCAATTCATCGCGCACAGCGCCGCCAACGACATAAGTCTGCATCGTTCAGTCGCCCGGTCTGGCGTCGTGCCCAGGCATGACGTCGGTTTCTGCCAATGCTTCACGTACCCATTGCGCAACGGCCGGGTGCGCGGTGATGCGATCGGCGTAGGCTTGCAATGCTGGTGCCAGCGAAACGCCGTAAGTGCGGAAGCGCATTACGACAGGTGCAAAATACGCATCCGCGATCGAGAATGCGCCAAACAGGTACTCATGCGCGCCATAGCGTGCCAGGCAGTCTTCCCAGATTTCGCAAATCCGGCCAATATCGGCTTGCGATCCGATAGAGCGTCCTTTGCCAAATAAGTCGGCACGGATATTCATCGGCATGTCAAAGCGCAAGGAAGAAAAGCCGGAATGCATTTCTGCGCAAATGCTGCGGGCAGTCGCTCTGGCGGCAACATCTTCTGGCCACAGGTTCAGGATCGCAAATTGCTCTGCCAGGTATTCGCAAATAGCCATTGAATCCCAGACCGTGATGTCATTGGCCAGCAATACGGGCAGGCGACCCGCCAGTGAATATTCGGCAATGGCGGAGGCGGTATCTGGCTGGCTCAATGCAATACGGATTTCTTCAAACGGGATACCGAAGGCGCGCATCAGTACCCAAGGGCGCATGGACCAGGAGGAATAGTTTTTATTACCGATCACCAGTTGCATGCGCGAGCGGTGATTGTCCAGAATAGCGGAAAGGGCGGGGTGCATTTCTGTATCTTGCATGGAGTCTCTGTTCAATTAAGGTAAAGCTGTGTCGTCGGCGGACATGCCTTTGGGAATGACAACACCTAAGCGTGTTTTTAGCGATTGCGGTTTTTTCTCAAACAATGCTGCGTAATAGGTTGCATTGGATAAAACGTTTTTCACGTAGCCGCGCGTTTCTGTAAATGGAATTGTTTCTGTAAAAATGGCACCTTCGACCGGACGTGTCAGCTTGGCTCGCCATGCGCGCGGTCGTCCGGGACCGGCATTATAGGCAGCCGATGCCAGTGCCTGTGAACCGCCCAGATCAGTCAGCACCATGTTCAGATAATTGGTGCCCAGTGCGATATTGGTTTCGACATCGTTGACCTGTTCCGGCACCAGATGGCCAAGGCCGATTTTTTTTGCCACAAAGCGCGCGGTCGCAGGCATTAACTGCATCAGACCCGATGCGCCGACATGTGACTTGGCGTTCATGATAAAGCGTGATTCCTGACGTATCAGACCATATACCCAGGCCATGTCCAGTCCCAGCGCCTGCGTGGTTTTGTACATGCTTTCATTGAACGGTGTCGGATAGCGTTGACTGAAATCGAGTTCGTCTTTATTGCGATCCGAGGTATTCACCATACGATCGAGCAGATTGTTTTTGCGCGCAAGTTCAGCGGCGGCCAGATGCTGGCGCTCGTTCATTTTGCGCAGTTCCCAGTTCCATTCGCGGGTGCCTTCCAGACGCAGATTCATGGAATAAAACTTGAGCGCTCGTTGCAGATTGACGTTGCTTTCCATGGGGGCAAGCTCTTGTTCTGTCACCGGTTTGGCAGACAGCGGCACACCGATTTTCTGGCCGTTTTCTTCCAGTGCCAGCTGGCCGTAAAAATGCATCTGGTCCGCAATGCTGGCAAATAAGCTGCGTGCTTCTTCAGTCTTGCCCTGGGCTTTCAATGCGCGTCCTAGCCAGTAAATCCATGCCGGCTCATGCCGGAGTTTTTCTGGCATGGCGTTAATGGCGGATTCCACCAGTTTCCAGTTGGCTTCACGCAACGCCGAGCGAACCCGCCACTGGTAGGCATCACTGGTCAGCGGCGCACCGTCTGCTCGCGACCAATAGGTTTGCGCTTCGGGTTCCAGTTTATAGGCTGATTGCAAAGCGATTTGCGCCCATCCCAGGGCGCGCTCACTGCTGCTGAAGTAATGGCCATAACGCTGCAATGTTTCGGCGGCATTATCGCTGTCTTTTTTTGCGGATCTGCCGAGGGCGATCAGGAATAGCTCGTGGGCCGATTGTCCCTTGGCCGGTCCTTTTTTGAGCAGCACAGCCGGTTTTTCTAATGCTTCAGTGACCTTTTTCTCGTTCAGATCTAGCAATTTTCCCAGCCGTTGCGCCAGCGGCAAGGCACCGTTTTCGGCTGCCATGCGCATTTGCGTCCACAGGTCGCTGCTGCTGAATTGTCCGTTTTCGCTCAGATAGGTGACCAGTGCGTAACATCCTTCGCCATAGTCACGCGGTGCGGTCAGTAAATTCCGCGCTTCACTGGCGACTTTTTGTTTTTTGATGGCTTTGGAGAGCAGTGCGTAGCAGCGCAATTGATTATCGTCGGCCACAACGAACAAAGGGTATTGCTGATCGAACAGTTTCCAGTCGCCGTGCTTGCCCAGCAACAGCAACCAGTCGTTGCGCATGCGATCGGCGATAGCGCTGCCTTCATATTTGTTGATGAAGGCGAGGATGTCGTCGTTGGAGAGTTTGTTCAGCTGCGGGCGTAGCCGATAGTATTCAACGTAGGACGGGATAGGGTAGTTTCGCAGCGCGGCGGCATGTTGTTCGGCAGCGGCGGCATCGTCATGGAACGCGGCGTCGCGCAAGGCCATGAAACGGTCATCATCGTTGACAAAACTTCTGGGCGCTTTGGCGGCATGGGCAGTTTGCGCCATACTCAAACCTGCTACCATCAGGAAACTCAGGCCATAGCTGGCTAAACTTTTTTTCACGGACATCTTTACACAGTGTTGAAGAAGCATTTTTGACAGTATGACACAG
>JAGWUK010000233.1 GCA_028868455.1 Burkholderiales bacterium
CGCATGCAACCGGTCGGCCGCTTGTTCCAGAAATTTCCACGCCTGGTACGCGAACTCGCACGCGATCTTGGCAAAGAAGTCGATCTGAATATTTCGGGTGCAGAAACTGAAGTTGACCGTGTCGTTGTAGATAGCCTGTATGACCCGCTGGTACATATGTTGCGTAATGCCCTGGATCATGGCATAGAAACGACTGAGGAACGCGCAGCCACCAACAAATCACCCCGCTCCACCATCTCTCTAAAGGCCTGGCAAGAAGCAAGTAGCGTGATGATTGAGGTTTCCGACGATGGCAAAGGAATGGATGCCCAGAGATTGCGTGACAAAGCAATTTCAAAAGGTTTGATCAACGCCCATGATGCGCGCACCGATGATGAAGCATTTCAGCTTGTCTTCCTGCCTGGGTTTTCCACAAAAGAGGTTGCTTCCAGTGTTTCTGGACGCGGCGTCGGCATGGATGTCGTCAAGACAGCCGTCGAACGACATCGTGGTGCCATTCGCATTTCCTCGCAACTGGGAACTGGCACAACCTTTTTGATTCGTCTGCCAATTGAGCTATCGATAGTACCGACTATGCTGGTTCGTACGGATGGCGCATCGCTTGCGCTGCCAATGGCTACTGTACAACGCGTCGTCGAATTGCCAGAAACTTTTGAAAGCGTGGGCGGACAACCTGTTTTGCGAGATCTTGGAAGACCTTTACCGGTACGCTCACTCGGTAAAATTCTCGGCTACGCACCAACGTCAGAAAGAGTTGGTATCGTCATTGCCGCACCAAGCCCTTATATCCTCTCGGTTGACGCCGTTGATGGAACGGCTGATCTTGTCATCAAACCGTTGACTTGCATCAGCACGCCGGGCATTACAGGAACTGCGCGTTCTGCCGAAGGTGAACTGGTACTTGTCATCAGCCTTTCCTTCCTTATTGATGGTTGCAAAGTCCGTGAAAGATTGAGCGCCTGATTATTCGCAACCAATCCCGTGCATGGCGCCAAAATACGCTATGCACGGCGAACTTTTACGATCCGCTGACACGCTTACAGCAACAAATCGGTGATCCAGCATAAAGACGGAGCATCCCAACGCATAGACTGGGAATCTGTCAAAATACGAGCATTAACTCCGCCACCTTTCGCTGATGCTCACAAATTCTCGCGTCCCCGCAGACTTCTCTGCCTTCTTAAGTTCAGGACGATTTTCGTCGCTGCCAGCTAGTTTTTTTACGCACGTTGCACCTACGCCACTCCCCTCGCCTTATCTCGTCGGTATCAGCGAAAATGCATTGCGTCAGTTCAATCTGAATAAAACGATTGCGCAAAGTACTGAATTTATCGAAGGTCTCACCGGCAATAAAATTTTGAATGGCTCCCAACCGCTGGCCTCGGTGTATTCCGGACATCAGTTTGGAGTGTGGGCTGGCCAGCTTGGTGATGGTCGTGCGTTATTGTTGGGCGACGCGATTGATGCGCAACGACAAAAGCAAGAGATTCAACTCAAAGGAGCAGGGTTAACCCCCTACTCGCGCATGGGCGACGGCCGCGCGGTGTTACGATCGTCAATCCGTGAGTTCCTATGCTCTGAAGCGATGGCAGCACTCGATATTCCCACGTCACGCGCGCTTTGCGTGACCGGATCAGACCAATACGTTTTCCGTGAAATTCCTGAAACGAGCGCTGTGGTCACGCGTTACGCGCCCAGTTTTATCCGATTTGGCTCGTTCGAGCACTGGTATTACAACAATAAACCAGAAAAACTCAAGCGACTGGCTGACTTCGTATTGGAAGAATATTTCCCTGAGTTTTCTGGTGAAGCAAAGCCTTATTCGCTGCTACTAAAGCATATCGTAAAGCGCACAGCAGAACTCATGGCGCAATGGCAGGCAGTTGGATTTATGCACGGAGTGATGAATACCGACAATATGTCTATACTCGGCCTGACAATAGATTACGGACCATTTGGTTTCATGGAGACCTATGACGAAAATCACATTTGCAATCACTCAGATACTCATGGCCGATACGCGTACAAAATGCAGCCGGGCATTGGTCAATGGAATTGCTATGCGTTAGCACAAGCCATGCTTCCATTAATCGGAAGCGTGGAAGATACCCAGTTAGCGCTCGCTGAATATGAAACACATTTTCAAAATAAGTGGGAACAACTGGCTCGAAAAAAACTGGGGCTTGTCACGCCGCATGCAGATGACATGGGACTATTCAATCATTTCCTGCAACTTTTGCAAGAAAATCATGCCGATTTTTCACTAAACTTTCGAAAGCTCAGCACCTTACAAAACACGCCGTCGTCGATTGATAATTTGTTACGAGATATGTTTATTGACCGACCGGCATTGGATAATTGGATTCAACAATATCGCCAACGCTTACTCCTTGAAAATAGTGAAGAGATAGATCGCCAAACGTCCATGAAGGCGACAAACCCCAAGTACATTTTAAGAAATTATCTTGCTCAAATTGCGATAGAAAAAGCACAGCAAAAAGACTTCTCAGAAGTTGCCAAATTGCTTTCTGTGCTAGAAAAGCCATTTGATGAACAACCTGAAAATAACAAATATGCAGAACCAGCACCTGATTGGGCAAAAAATCTGGAAGTTAGCTGCTCCTCGTGAACATGATGAAAGAGACAAATGAAAAAAATCGTTAAAACGGACGCCGAATGGAAAGCCTCGCTAGATCCAATATCCTACGAAGTCACACGCAAAGCGGCAACTGAACGCGCATTTACCGGGCAATTCTGGGATCATCATCAAGCTGGAATTTATACCTGCGTGTGCTGCGGAACGCCATTATTCGCATCAGATACCAAATTCGATTCTGGTTGCGGATGGCCAAGCTATTTCAAGGCTCTCAATCCTGACCATGTTTTGGAAAAAATTGACAATTCTCATGGAATGACTCGTACCGAGATTTTGTGTAACATTTGCGACGCCCATCTCGGACATGTTTTCCCAGATGGCCCCCCCCCTACGGGATTGCGTTATTGTATAAACTCGGCATCATTAAAATTTGAACCACTTACTAAGTAACTATCGGAATGAAATTTTTATTTGACCTCTTCCCTGTCATACTTTTCTTTATCACTTTCAAATGGGGAGAAAGTTATTCAGATATTGCGCAATCATATGTCGCGAAATATTTAGCCGGCTTTATCTCCGGTGGCGCGCCGGATGCCAAGATTGCACCAATTCTGCTTGCTACTGCAATCACTTTGATTGCGTCCGTTTGTCAAATTTCATACTTATTAATCAGAAGAAAAAAAATCGATCCTATGCTCTGGATTTCTTTCATCATTATCATGGTGTTTGGCGGTGCGACGATATATTTTCATAGCGATACCTTTATCAAATGGAAACCCACGGTCCTTTACTGGTGCTACGGTGGTGCCTTCGTTCTGGCGCAATATGGGTTTAAGAAGAATTTAATACGCATGGCCATGGAAGCCCAGATAAAGTTACCAGAACATATCTGGTCAAGGCTTAGCCTGGCGTGGATTACTTATTTTGTATTGATGGGTTTATTGAATCTGTATGTCGCATTTAATTTTCAGACAAACACCTGGGCAAATTTCAAACTCATTTCAGTAGTAGCGATCATGCCGGGATTCATCGTCGTACAAAGTTTATTTCTTTCCAAATACATGGATGAAACAGCATGAGTTTAAATAATTGCGACGAAATTTCGCACCGCCTATTGACCTCATTACACCCTGAGGTTTGCGAATTGCACGACGATTCCGCAGCACATCATGGGCATGCAGGCGCTGCCTCTGGAGGTGGTCATTACACGGTCAAAATAGTTTGCAAACAATTTGAAGGATTAAACCGTATTTCCCGCCATCGACTGGTGTATGATGCCGTTGGCGATATGATGCATAAGGAAATTCACGCGCTTTCCATCTTTGCATTGACTCCAACAGAGATACAAACCTAAGCAGTTTATTTATAATCCGTTTTTTATTTTGTTATTTAGGAACAGACAATGACTTTTAAACCTGCTCATTTGCTGGTAGTACTTCTTACAATTGCTCTTCCAGCGATGGCTCAGAATCTGGCAGTTGTGAATGGCAAAGCAATTCCGTCTTCTCGCGTCGACTCCATGGTGAAACAATTGGCAACGCAAGGCCAACAAGACACTCCTCAGCTGCGCGCAATGGTCAAACAAGAATTGATAAATCGCGAAGTCTTAGTTCAAGAAGCGGAAAAATCTGGTATCGCATCCAATCCAGATGTCAAAAATCAACTTGAAATCGCAAGACAGTCTTTGTTGATTCGCGCATTAATGGTGGATTACGTCAAAAAGAATCCAGTTACCGATGCGGAAATTCAAGCAGAGTATGACAAGGCAAAAGCGCAGGCTGGCGATAAGGAATACCATGTTTTCCATATATTGGTAGACAAAGAGGATGACGCCAAAGCCATTATTTCAAAATTAAAAGCGGGTGCTAAATTCGAAGAACTGGCAAAACAATCCAAGGACAAAGGATCTGCTGCAAAAGGTGGCGATCTGGACTGGGCTACGCCAGCAACATTCGTCCCAGCCTTTTCTCAAGCGATGGTCGCCTTGCAAAAAGGTCAATTTACTGAAACGCCAGTTAAAACTGAATATGGATATCATGTCATCAAACTTGATGACATTCGCGCTGCGAAATTCCCTAGTCTCGAAGAAGTTAAAGCTCAAATCATTGACGGGCTGCAACAACAAAAAGTACATACGTATCAACAGGTTCTGGTTAAGAAAGCCAAAATCCAATAATCTGATTTATCAGCTGGCTGCCGATTCTTCGGTATGCTCATTAAAAAAACCGCCTGTAGTAAAAAGGCGGTTTTTTATTTTATTCTCCGCACATGAAAACCATTCCATTAGCTAGATATGCGAACTCTCGTGAATGAGAAAAAAATGGGTTTGGAATTTTCCATTCTGCGAAATCCTGAACCCATTTCAAAGAATTAAACCAATAGCAATTTGCTTAAATCCCTTTTGTCAAAATAAAGCAAACTGTTAAAGATCTGTACGATATCGAAATTACCCCACCCATTTTCGCGCATTTCTGAACATTCTCATCCATGGCGCATCCTCTCCCCACCCTTCTGGATGCCAGGAATGCAAAACCGTGCGGTACACACGTTCGGCATGTGGCATCAACACGGTGAAACGACCATCTGTATTAGTGACAGACGTAATACCTTGAGGTGAGCCATTCGGATTATACGGATATGCCTCAGTTGCATCTCCAGTATTATTAATAAAACGCATTGCTACCTGAACCTGTTTTATGTCACCAGTAACAGAAAAATCAGCAAATCCTTCGCCATGAGCGATGGCAATCGGTGTTTGAGTTCCAGCCATACCTTGAAAGAAAATTGAAGCGGAATCAGCCACTTCCACCATGGAGAAACGTCCTTCAAATTGCTCTGATTTGTTCTTAGTGAATTTTGGCCATGCATCCGCACCTGGTATGATGGATTTCAAGTTACTCATCATTTGACATCCGTTACAAATACCTAAGCCAAACGTATCTTCTCTATGGAAGAACTGCGAAAACTGATCCGCCATCATACTGTTGAACAAGATAGTTTTAGCCCACCCTTCGCCAGCTCCCA
>JAGWUK010000234.1 GCA_028868455.1 Burkholderiales bacterium
CGTCTTTGGCGGTGAGCGCGGCATGCAGTTCTTGTGCGGCAGCGTGCTTTCGGTCGTCGGGGGAAGCTTCGTGTGCTTCGTGTTTGTCGTCGTGCGCTGTACCGTGTTGTTTGCCTTCGTGCGGTGATTCTTTGTGTCCGTCAACATCATCCGGTTTGCGTTGCGCGGCGTCGCCGAAACTGGATTCCAGATGTTTGCGTTTGGCCAGCATGGTTGGACTTTTTTTGAGCCCGTGCGCGGCGGCTTTTTGTTGCAAGGTCTTTTTGCTGTTGCCAATGCCGGTGATTAACTGGCGCTGCGCGACGGCGCCTGGTCGCCGGTCCTGCAAGGTCGCACCGCTATGTTGTGGGGTGTGGGTAGCTTCCGCGCCGGTGTCGTCTGCCGGTTTTTTTTGAACGGGTTCGTGAGCTTTCACTATCGTGTTCCTTGCAAAGAAAACAGCGTTGATGCCTGATAGAACTGACGTTAGCCCGCCACAGCGGTGTGATGGCGCGACGCTGGTCGAAGTGACTGCCTTAGTCACATCGCCTTGCCTGGCCAAATTTTTGTCAATTCCCACAGACGGTCGTCGTGAGTGGCGACTGGCGCGTGTTGCTGGTTTTCGGGTTGCCGAGAATTGCGAATTGATGCTGAAGCTTGCGCCGACGCTGTTATCAATGTAGCAGTTTTATGATTTGCTTGCTTGCATAAATGCTATTGCATCGCAGATTTTTTTTGCCTGATGCTCGCCGCACACGGTTCGAAATTTTGCTGATAAATTCCGCAGGAATTGCTCTGTTCAGTGCCAAGTACACCAGCGATTTATGATACTGCCCTCTAGTATTTTTAGGTGCCCCTTTGTCTGTGCGCGCAATGGGCCAGAAATTTTAAATTTATGGGGGAGTATATGTGTTGTCCGTCTTGCTGCTGCATGGCAGTGGAGAGGCGGACGGGCAATATCGTGGCATCGTGTCTGCGCCGGAGTTGCATGCAGGAAGTCTGGGGCGAGGGAGGGTATTTTTCTTCAGCCGGATTTCCTGCCGGCGTGGAATGCGCCAGCCTGGAATCCGGTTATGTTGCCGGCGCTGCTTAGCGCGGGTTCGCCAGACGCAGCGCGAATTTCTTGAAATGGCGGTAGCTGGCGCCGAGTTGATCCAGGGCTTCCAGCGAGTCGCTCAGGGAGTCGCCTTGTGCGACAAAATCCTTCTTGAACTCGGCATAAGCGGCTTCCAGCACGACGCTGAGTTGATGGTTGTACAGACGGCCATAATTCAGGTGGCGGCGTTTGGTGCGTAATTTCATGATGCTTCCTTTCAGTGAGCGGCGATTATAGCCGCATTGCGTTCGGCAAACCTTTTTTGTCTTGTCGTCGGTTTGGGCAGACATCATTGCGGCAAGCGCCAGCGCGTCACCTGATAGCTGCCCGCGACTTCGTAAATCAGGTAGGCTGAACGAAAACAGGCGCGGTCGTGGATGCGCAAATCCGCCAGCGCGCGGCGCATGAAGTGAAATGTCTGGGCGCCGAACAAAGGATATTGAATCGATACCAGCAGATAGCCGCGTCCGTATTGATCGCGGACGGCTTCATACGACGCGTGCTCCAGTTTCTTCTTGATGACGGACGCAAACTGTGCAGCGAATTGCGCATCCGGCTCAATAAATAAATCGTCCGACACCGGCATGTAATGCGCACCGCCCGACGCGGCAGAATACAGTTCCTTGGCAAATTCTTCGCTCCAGAATGCCGTCGTTACTTCCACCCAGCGTGTCGTATGCGCCGACTGAATGATCGCTTCCGGTGGATTCGGTTCCGCGATTACGCGAAACTGTGTGTGATGGCAGCGATTGAAGTAATTCAGAAACTGATGCACGGTAAACCGCTCATACGCCTCCTGGATCACTCTGCGTTTATTCACCATACGAATTCTCGGGCGAAGGTGCGAGTCGGAAACTAATTAACGCCAGCCATACATCATCTGCCGCGCCAGCGCGCCTTTGAGCGGTTCAACCATATCCAGCAGGCCGAGTCCGAGTCCCAGCAGCGACTGGCTGGCGGAGCCATCGGGGCTGCTGGCGAAAATGCGTGCCAGGGTGTCGGTCAGGCGGATCGTGGTCTGGCGGTCGGTTTTTCGTGCGGCGATGAAATCTTGCAAGGCGGCCTGCGGCTGGTCGGCATGGCGGCTCAGGCATTGCGCCAGAACGAAGGCGTCGCGCAATCCCAGATTCAGACCCTGACCGGCAACAGGATGCAGCGTTTGGGCGGCATTGCCGATGCTGACCGTCCGTGCGGTGGCGTGGGTTTGCGCGTTCAGGCCGAGCGGATAAGCGAGGCGTTTGCTGACGCGTTGAATTTGACCGAGGCGATGGCCGAAAGCTTGTTGCAGGGCGCTGCGAAAGGCGGCGTCATCCAGCGCCAGCAATTGTTCTGCCGTCGCCGGGCGCGCGCACCAGACCAGCGCATAGCCGTCGTCCTGCGGCAGCAGCGCCAGCGGGCCCTGATCGGTGAAGCGTTCAAAAGCGCGACCGGTGATTGGCGCGCTACAGGTGATGTGCGCGATCAGTGCGGTTTGCTGGTAATCGTGGCGTTGGCTGCGTTGCGACTGGTCGGTAAATGTACCGCCTTCTGCCTGCACCGCGATGTTGGCACTCAGCAGGGTTTTCTCGGCGCTTTGTTGCTCGTCTTCTGTATGCACTGCGTGCAGGTGCAGGGAAACCCGGTCGTCGCTTTCTTGCAGTCCTTCGACCATGACCGGCCGGTACACGCGTATACCCTGGCGCTGGATCGCGCTTTGCAGGGGCGCGATGATGTCGCCGTAGCGCGCCACATAGCCGAGTGCCGGGACATGGTAATCCTTGCTGTCGATAAAACTGCGGCCAAAATGCCCGCGCCGCGAGACATGGATTTGCCGTATCGCCGTCGCCTTGATCGGCCAGGCGCCGGCATTGTCGAGAATTTGCCGGCTGCCGTAAGACAGTGCGATAGTGCGCGCATCCTGCTCTGCCTGCGCGGCGGTTTTGGCATCAAACAGGGCGATGCGCCCGGCCGGTATGCCTTGTTTACACAAAAGGAGGGCCAGCGCTTGCCCGACCGGGCCGGCACCGCAAATCGCGATATCGAGATCGGTATTGCTGCTTGAAGAGAGCGTTTCCATAGCGATTGAGTAAATCTGCCTGAATTGGCTAAAGTGGTTGGTCGGGAAAGTCTGGCATGCGACGCAGTAGATCAGACGAGTTATGGATGCTGCATTTCTGCTTCGATTTCTGCGACGGTTTTCGGGGTGTCGCGGCTCAGGTTCAGGTGGCCGTCGGCTGTGATCAGGAAATCGTCTTCGATGCGGATGCCGATATGCCAGTAGGCTTCCGGTACGCCTTCTGCCGGTCGTACGTAGATGCCCGGTTCGATCGTAATGACCATGCCCGGCTGCAAGCAGCGGTAAGGTTTTTCTGTGCCGGATTTTTCGGTTTCGCGATAATTGCCGACATCATGGACGTCCAGTCCCAGCCAGTGCCCGGTGCCATGCATATAAAACTGGCGATAGGCGTTACTGGCAATGGCATCATCCAGCGTGCCGACTTTATGTCTGTCGAGCAGGCCGGTATCGAGCATGCCTTGGGTCAGTACGCGTACGGCAGCATGATGGCCGTCCATGTAGCGCGAACCGGGGCGTGCGCACTCGAGTGCTGCCTGTTGCGAGGCCAGCACCAGCTCGTACAAGGTTTTTTGCGCCGGGCTGAATTTGCCGTTGGCCGGAAAGGTGCGCGTGATGTCGGAGGCATAGCTGTCAAACTCGCAGCCAGCGTCGATCAAAACCAGATCGCCGTCCTTGATGCAGGCATCGTTGGCGCCGTAGTGCAGCACGCAGGCATTGGCGCCCGTGGCGACGATGGCCGGATAGGCGGGCGATTGTGCGCCCTGGCGACGGAATTCATGCAGCAGCTCGGCTTCCAGTTCGTATTCAAATTTTCCTGGCCGCGCCACCCGCATCGCGCGCGCATGGCCGACGCCGGAAATGCTGGCGGCGCGTTGCATCAGGGCGATTTCGCCATCGTCTTTGAACAGGCGCATTTCATCCAGCAGGCTGCGCACGTCGGTCGTGGTGTCGGGCGCCGTGATACCACTGCGTGATTTGCTACGGACGCTGGCGAGCCAGCCGTGCAGACGCGTATCGAGTTCGGCATCGGCACCGCTGCAATAAAATAATCTGTGCGCATCGGCGAGCAGCTCTGGCATGCGTGTATCCAGCGCATCGATCGCATGGGCCTCATCGAAACCAAAAGCCTGTTGCGCGGCGACCGGGCCATACCGAAAACCGTCCCAGATTTCGCGTTCAGGATTTTTTTCACGACAAAATAAAATGCTTTTTTGCTGATGCGCATCGGCCACCAATACGATCAGTGCTTCGGGCTCGGTGAAGCCCGACAGGTAGTAAAAATAACTGTCGTGGCGAAATGGAAAAGCATTGTCGTTATTGCGAATGACTTCACGCGCCGTCGGTATGATGGCGACACCACCGCCTTGCGCCTGCATCTGGCTCAGCAGATGACGGCGACGTGCGTTCCAGGAGGCATGACTCATAGTGATTGTTCCAGGTTGCGATGCAGCGGCGCGTTCAGCGCATGGAGTTGATCCGGCGTGCCGAGGTTATGCCATTCACCACGATACAGTTCGCCGCCGATGCGGCCCAGATCGGCATATTCGCGCAGCAGGGGGCCGAGTTTGGCGTGGTCGCCAGGGCGTATGCTGGCAAACATTTCCGGCCGGTACACGCCGACATTGCCAAAGGTGACGCGCGGCGTGCCTTCATTCGATAAGCCCATCAATGTCAGTGCAAAGTCACCACCGGGATGGAAGGACGGGTTTTTGACCATATACAGCCAGGCGATGTCGCGCTGGTCTTCTGCATGCGGATTGCCCCACGGGTCGTTGTCTTCCAGCGTGTTGAGACATTCGGCAAAATTGAAATGCGGTATATAGATATCGGCCGAGACCGCGATAAACGGATCGTCGCCCAATAAGTGCATGGCGTTGGCAATGCCACCGGCGGTTTCCAGTGCGGTTTCTTCGGCAGAATATTGCAGGCGCGCGCCAAATTGCGTGCCGTCACCCAAGGTATCTTCGAGCATGTGGCCCAGATGCGCATGGTTGATGACGATCTCGGTGATGCCCGCTTTGACCAGATTCAGGATATGCCAGACGATCAGCGGGCGGCCGCGTACTTTCAATAAAGGCTTGGGGCAGGTATCGGTCAGCGGGCGCATTCTTTCGCCGCGTCCGGCCGCCAGCAGCATGGCTTTCATGATTGTGTCCTCATTGTCAGAAGGTATAGCCGACCTGTGGAGTGACCTGTTCCAGTTCGTCCAGCAGGCGCAGCAATGGCACCAGCTCTTTATAACGATGCGCTGTTTTGCGCACATATTCCATGACGGTCGGGATGTCATTCAGGAACGCATCCTTGCCATCGCGATGGTATAGGCGCGTAAAAATCCCCAGTATTTTCAGATGGCGCTGCAAGCCCATCCATTCAAAATCGCGATAAAAACTGTCGATGTCCGGTGACACCGGCAGACCGGCGCGTTTGGCTTTTTCCCAATAGCGGATGGCCCAGTCCAGCACCATTTCTTCGT
The DNA here is from genome assembly GCA_028868455.1 of Burkholderiales bacterium. Classification (GTDB taxonomy): domain Bacteria; phylum Pseudomonadota; class Gammaproteobacteria; order Burkholderiales; family Burkholderiaceae_D; genus Undibacterium. The sequence continues at coordinate 5,605 of JAGWUK010000234.1, forward strand.
CCCACAGTAC
>JAGWUK010000235.1 GCA_028868455.1 Burkholderiales bacterium
GCTATTTTCTGCGGCAATTTTTTGTATCAACGCCGTCGCGAATGGGTAGTGCGTGCAGCCGAGCACGAGCGTATCGGCACCTTGCTCCAATAATGGCAGTACATATTGGCGTACCAGCGCGACCGTTTTGGCGGAGCGTAACTCACCTTTTTCAATCTGGTTCGCCAGGCCGATACATGCGCTGGAAATGAAGCTTACGCCGGTTTCTTGTGTGAGTTGGGCGCTCAGCATGCGGAATTTTTCGCTTTGCAGCGTGGCCTGCGTGGCAAGCACGCCAACAATTTTACTTTTGGTCTGTTGCGTTGCCGGTTTTAAGCCGGGCTCTATGCCGATGATGATCAAGGTCGGATAGCGTTGCCGCAGGACATGGATTGCTGCTGCCGTGGCTGTATTGCAGGCCACGACCAGAGCTTTGATATTTTGCGTCACCAGAAAATCGGCGACGGCCAGACAGCGTGCGATGATGGCCGACTCCGGCTTGTCTCCATACGGAGCAAAGCCGGAATCGGCAAAGTACAGCAGCGATTCATTGGGCAAACAACGCCGGATATGCTGCAGTACCGATAGCCCGCCGATACCAGAGTCAAATACGCCGACTGGCGCATAACGATCAAACTTCATTGAGGCGTATTTGCATCCTTGGGCAGCATTGGATTACGCAGCACCAACTGGAATGATGCCAATTTTCGCTTGCCATTCTTTCGGGCCTGTATTGTGTACGGATGTGCCATTCGCGTCGACGGCCACTGTTACCGGCATATCAACGACATCAAATTCATAAATCGCTTCCATCCCCAGATCGGCAAAGCCAACGACTTTTGCAGACTTGATCGCCTTGGAAACCAGATACGCGGCACCGCCGACGGCCATCAGATAGGCAGACTGGTGCTTTTTAATGGATTCAATGGCAACCGGGCCACGTTCTGCTTTGCCGACCATGGAAATCAGGCCGGTTTTTTCCAGCATCATGTCAGTAAATTTATCCATACGCGTTGCTGTTGTCGGGCCTGCCGGTCCGACCGCTTCATCGCGTACCGGATCAACCGGACCAACGTAGTAGATGACGCGATTGGTGAAATCGACCGGCAGAGGCTCACCTTTTGCCAGCATATCCTGAATGCGTTTATGCGCCGCATCGCGACCAGTCAGCATTTTGCCGTTCAACAGTAAAGTCTGGCCTGGTTTCCAGGAGGCGACTTCTTCCTTGGTCAGTGTGTTGAGATCAATGCGCTTGGATTTTTCTGTGTCTGGTGTCCAGCTGACATTTGGCCAGTCAGACAGTTTTGGCGGCTCGATATAGCTAGGGCCGGAGCCGTCCAGCACGAAATGTCCGTGACGTGTTGCTGCACAGTTCGGGATCATGGCAACTGGCTTGGAAGCAGCATGTGTCGGGTACATATTGATCTTAACGTCAAGCACTGTTGTCAGGCCACCGAGACCCTGGGCGCCGATGCCGAGCGCGTTGATTTTGTCGCAGAGTTCTATCCGCAATTCTTCGGTCTTGTTTTGTGGGCCGCGCTGTTTGAGTTCATACATATCGATGTCGTCCATCAAGGACTCTTTGGCCATCAACATTGCTTTTTCAGCCGTTCCGCCTATGCCTATCCCCAGCATGCCAGGCGGACACCATCCTGCACCCATCGTCGGTACGGTTTTCATGACCCAGTCAATCAGCGAATCCGATGGATTCAGCATCACGAACTTGGTTTTGTTTTCCGAACCGCCGCCTTTGGCCGCGACTTTGACGTCTACCGTGTTGCCGGGAACGAGTTCCATGTGCACGACAGCTGGCGTATTGTCTTTGGTGTTCTTGCGTTCAAATTGCGGATCAGCAACGATAGAGGCACGCAGCTTGTTGTCAGGATTGTTGTAGCCGCGGCGAACGCCTTCATTCACGGCATCAATGATGGAACCAGAAAAACCTTCGAAGCGCACACCCATGCCGATCTTCAGGAAGACATTGACGATGCCGGTATCCTGGCAGATCGGGCGGCGCCCTTCGGCGCACATGCGCGAGTTGGTCAGAATTTGTGCGATTGCATCTTTGGCTGCCGGGCTTTGTTCAGCTTCATAAGCGCGTGCCAGATGGGCGATGTAATCGGCGGGATGATAATAGCTGATGTATTGCAGCGCGGCGGCTACGGATTCGATCAGATCGTCTTGCTTGATGACTGTCATGATGTGGCTCTTGGCTAAGGGAAAAAAGTCTGATTAATGACTGCCGGCTTCTTTTTGCGTACGCGTAACGATTTGGTCGCAATAGGCAATGGCAAGTGCGGATAACAAAAATGTGATGTGTATGCCGGTTTGTGCAACCAGGGCTTTGACATCGTACATATTGGCGTTAATAAAAGTCTTTAACAAATGAATGGATGAAATACCGATGATGGCCATCGCCAGTTTGACTTTCAATACTGAGGCGTTGACATGCGACAACCATTCTGGTTGATCCGGATGTCCCTCGAGGCCGAGGCGGGAGACAAATGTTTCATACCCGCCGACGATGACCATGATCAATAAATTGGAAATCATGACGACGTCAATCAGTCCCAGCACCACCAGCATGATGGTGGTTTCGGTCAGTTTGCTCGGTTTTTCAGCGCCGACCGCAACAGCATCGAGGATATGTTGTAACGCCGCCTGATTGCCAATTGCTGCGCCGATCAGGTCGCTCAGTTCTACCCAGAAATGATAAACATAAACGCCTTGTGCCAGTATCAGTCCAAGGTATAGCGGGAGTTGCAGCCAGCGACTGAAGAAGATCAAACTGGCGAGAGGGGAAAGTTTCTGTGGTGCGTCTTGCTTTGACATGGGCAATTCTTATGAATGATTTCAGCGGCTATTGCGGAAGCCAATATTTTACACGTAGCCAGCCTTCCGGGTGCAGCGACGTCGTCGCAAAGTTTCGCTATACGTAAGGGTTAAGTAAGGCTCTGCCACTATGTTATCGTCTATCGTTAATGATAAATAGGACAGACGCAGATTCGCCGCAGGCGCGTTATGGTTCCTCGCCATACGATGTGTACGGTTTTCATCACCATGCCTTGCCGGAACATTTTTGCGTTAATCCTCTTAGCACTGTCAGTTATCATTATGACCTTTCACTAAAACAAGCCGGAGACAATCATGTCAGACCTCGAAAGCATTAAAGCCGAATCACGCATATTCCCACCGCCAGCAGCGTTTGCTGCGAATGCCACGATTTCTGGCATGGATGCCTATTACGCGTTGTGCAAAGAGGCGGAACAAGATTACGAAGGGTTCTGGGCAAAACTGGCACGCGAAAATCTGTACTGGAAAAAGCCTTTTACCAACACGCTCGATGAGTCTGACGCGCCGTTTTATAAATGGTTTGATGACGGATTGCTCAACGTTTCCTATAACTGCCTCGACGTCAACCTGCAAAAAGGTCATGGCGAAAAAGTCGCCGTGATTTTTGAGGCAGATGGCGGCGAAGTGACAAAGGTGACGTATAACGAGTTGTATAAAAAGGTTTGTCATTTCGCGAATGGCCTGAAGTCGCTGGGGATCACGAAAGGTGATCGCGTCGTCATTTACATGCCTATGTCGGTCGAAGGCGTGGTGGCAATGCAGGCGTGCGCGCGGATAGGTGCAACGCATTCAGTAGTCTTTGGCGGTTTTTCAGCAAAATCCTTGCAGGAACGTATTGTTGACGTTGGCGCTGTCGCTGTCATAACTGCGGATGAACAAGTGCGGGGCGGCAAGCATTTGCCTTTGAAGGCGATTGTGGACGAGGCGCTGGCACTGGGCGACTGTGAAAAAGTGAAGAATGTCGTCATCTATAAGCGTACCGGTGGCAACATCAACGTGGTCGCGGGGCGCGATCTCTGGATGCATGACCTGGTTGCCAATCAGGCAGACGACTGCGAACCAGAATGGGTCAGCGCTGAACATCCTTTATTTATTTTGTACACATCCGGCTCAACCGGCAAACCTAAAGGTGTGCAGCATTCGTCAGGCGGCTATTTGCTGTGGGCCATACTGACAATGAAATGGACATTTGATATCAAGCCGGAAGACGTATTCTGGTGTACGGCCGATATCGGTTGGGTCACTGGTCATACGTATATCACTTACGGACCGCTGGCCGTTGGTGCAACAGAAATCGTATTTGAAGGCATCCCTACTTTCCCGAATGCCAGCCGTTTCTGGAGCATGATAGAAAAACATAAAGCGACGATTTTTTATACGGCACCGACGGCAATTCGCTCCCTGATCAAGGCGGCCGACGGCGATGCCAATGTGCATCCGGATAAATTCGATTTGTCGTCATTGCGTTTGCTCGGCTCTGTCGGTGAGCCGATTAATCCGGAAGCATGGATGTGGTACCACAATCATATCGGTCGCGGTAACTGCCCTATTGTGGACACGTTCTGGCAGACAGAAACTGGCGGACACATGATGACGCCGCTACCGGGAGCAACGCCTCTGGTGCCGGGTTCGTGCACCTTGCCTTTGCCGGGCATTATGTCCGCAATCGTGGATGAAACCGGGCACGATTTGCCAAACGGGCAGGGAGGCATTCTGGTTGTCAAACGGCCGTGGCCATCGATGATACGAACAATCTGGGGCGACCCTGAACGTTTTAAAAAGAGCTATTTCCCAGAAGAGTTTGGCGGAAAAATGTATCTGGCCGGTGATGGCGCTATCCGTAACAAGGAAACTGGCTACTTCACCATTACCGGACGTATTGACGACGTGCTGAATGTCTCCGGACATCGCATGGGAACGATGGAAATTGAATCTGCTCTGGTTGCTAATCCTTTGGTGGCGGAAGCCGCCGTCGTCGGCAAGCCAGACGATACAACCGGTGAAGCCATTTGCGCTTTTGTCGTGTTGAAGCGCGCACGTCCAGTGGGCGATGAAGCCAAACAGATTGCGACAGAATTGCGTAATTGGGTTGCCAAAGAAATTGGACCAATTGCCAAACCGAAGGAAATCCGTTTTGGCGATAATTTGCCGAAAACCCGGTCAGGCAAGATCATGCGTCGTTTGTTGCGTGTTCTGGCAAAAGGGGAGGAGATTACTCAAGACGTTTCAACCCTGGAAAATCCGGCAATTCTTGAGCAGCTGAAGCAGGCGCAATAAGCTGGCGATGCACGTCAACAGGATGCGTGCATTCGGTCCAGATAAGTGATAGTGGACCGCACGCATCGAAACTGCTTTCATCGCTACGGCCCGGTCAGGCATTCAGGCAGTATGTTGTCTGCTGGCGTAACGGATAAGGGGCGTTCCCTGAAACGCAAGCGAGGGTTTTGCCTCGTTGTAATGGTTTTGTGAGAATTCGGATAAACAATATAAACGGCGTTGCAAGTTGCAACGCCGTTTTTGTTTTTTTTGGGGGGAGTGTGGTTGACGATGTCAAATCATTTGCGCGTGCCATTGAATGGATTGCATATTTTGTGAAATCCATATACTCCGGTGAGTATATTTTCAAGCCCATTTATTTTAGAGCGTATTAGGGGTATGTTTTTAAAAAACATAGGGAGTATATTAAAAGCACGAATTCTTGGCAGGCAATGCCGTTGCCAAATTCCCGCCTTCAAAGAAGATGTGTCTGCTTTTTCTGATGTGGAGGCGAACTT
>JAGWUK010000236.1 GCA_028868455.1 Burkholderiales bacterium
ACCTGATGCCCCTGTGCTGCAAAATAACCGGCAAGATTCGTGGCAAACGTACTCTTGCCCACCCCACCTTTAGGATTAACGATCGCGATAACTGGCATGTTCACTCCTTCTGCTTCGGTTCAAATCACTGACGTGACAGCCCCGGTTCGCGACAGAGATTCCTTCGCATAACGGGTAGTCAATCCGCCGACTAAAATCCCATCCGCAACACAGATTACATGTTCCACCAACAAGTACTGACAGACGATGCCGGTTCCATCGGTTCGGCAATATTTCAGGAACCGGGAACCAGCAGAGCCAACTGGTCTGGCGAAAGGAAACACCATTCACCTTCTTCCAGTCCAAGGCTTTCCAAAGTGAGCTGGCCGATCGCTGTTCTTTGCAAAGCCGCACAATGATTTCCTGCCGCGGCCAACATACGCTTTACCTGATGATACTTGCCTTGTTCTAACACAATCTCAAGCTGATATTCCGCAGTTTTCCGGCAAACTTGCGCCGCCAGGGGGGCAGGTTCATCATGCAACTGGACCCCGGCCAAGAGTGCGTTAACCAGCTCTGGCGTCACTGGCTCTGCTGTCGTGGCCAGATACAATTTCGGCACGTGACGCTTAGGCGATGACTGCGCGTGAATAAACGGCCCATCGTCCGACATCAGCAACATGCCAGTCGTATCATGATCAAGCCTGCCAACCGGTTGCACATCGCGCCAGCTAAATTGCTCAGGCAATAGTGTCAGCACACCGGGGTGATGGCTGGGTTTTCTGGAACATTCGAAATTGGCTGGTTTATTCAAAACGATATAGACATGCTCTCGGTATTCCCAGTCTTCGTCGAAAATCCGGAAGCGCAATCCATCGGTCTCCCATGCCTGTTTATAACTACGCACAATTTCGCCGTTGATACTCAGCTCACCGTCTTCCACCAGTTCGCGACAATATTTACGTGTGCCAAATCCCTGCGATTGCAGGATACGATCTAAGGATAATTTACTCATGGCGCGACTTTATCAGATTCGCAGCAGGTAGCGCTAGTCGATACGTTTAGTCAGGCCGCTGCGGCCTGGTTGTCGGACAGCTTGGGTTCGCAAGGTAAAGTAATTTTAAAAACTGCCCCCTTGCCGGGCTCACTTTCCACCGAAATATTTCCACCCAATACGCCGGTAACCAGGTTGTACACAATATTCAAACCCAAACCGCTTCCTCCCTGTCCAAGACGTGTAGTGAAAAATGGATCAAAAATACGCCCCAGATTAGCGGCCGGAATGCCCTTCCCGTTGTCAGCAACAACCAGCTCGACGGTATCTGGATTTAACAGGCGACCGCTGATATGTACCGTTCCGCGAAAATCGCCTTCAAATGCATGGATGAATGCATTGTTGATTAAGTTAGTCAGCACTTGCCCCAAAGAACCAGGATAACTATCCATGATGATTTTTGGAGGCACTGAAGAAACGATTTCATGCCGCGTTTTGCGTATCGTCGGCCCTAAGGTCATCACGACTTCAGCCAGCATTTCATCTAATGCAAATACACGCCGATTGGCGCTGGTGCGGTCAACAGCAACCTGTTTAAAACTGATCACCAGTTCTGAAGCTTTACTTAAATTGCGCAACAAAATATCAGTGCCGGTTTTGGCGTTGTTCAGATATTCATCCAGAACCGAGCGGCGCAGACCTTTTTTCAGCTCGGCAAACATGTCGTTGGTATGCTGTTGCAGCGTGCTGGCGATCGTGACACTGGTACCGATCGGCGTATTGAGTTCGTGCGCAATGCCAGCGACCAATGAACCAAGCGCCGCCATTTTCTCCGTACGCAGCAATTCACGCTGCGCGCGCTGTAAATTTTCCAGCACGATGGTCAATTCGCTGTTAGCCGCTTCGAGGGCCTGTGTGCGTTCAGACACCCGCCTTTCCAAGGTGCTGTTCATATTGCGAATATCCTGCTCGTTCTGCCTTTTCTCCGTAATATCTTCTTGGACAAGAATTAACAAAGGGTCATTTCCGAGATGAATCATGCGTCCGGAAACCTGACACAGCAATAGTTTTTCTTGAAAGCCGCAACGCAACCAGGTCTCAAAATCGTGAATTTCGCCATCACGTTCAAGAATGCTCAGAATTTCGTTGAAATCGTCCGGATTGCGCCATAACTCATATTGCACGTCCTGATTTCCAAGTATTTCGTCGTGCGACCAGGCAAATTGCCTGACCCATGCATCGTTGACATCGATCATGGTATAGCGACGGCTTTTTCTTAGCACCGTCATCGCAACCGGCGATGCCTGAAAGATTGCAATAAATTTTTCTTCGGTAAAGCGAAGCGCACGCTCAGCCCGCAAACGATCATTCAACTCTTGTTGCAAGTGTATATTTTGCGCTTCACGCTCAGCAATCAAACCGCCCAGATTCAGACGCATCGTATCCAGGCCTTGGGCGAGATTACCGATTTCATCTTGCCGTTGCCATTCCAATGGCTGATCCAGTTTGCCATCGGCCAACCGCGCTGTCGCCAGTTGTAATTCCTGCACAGGTTTGACGATTCTGCGCTCAAATAATAGCCAGATCAGGAAAAATGAAAAGATCACCTGAGCAAACAATCCGGCCGTCAGCTTAAGGAAATCTTCGAGCAAATCGCGCTCTACGTGTTCACTGGTCATTTCCAGCGATACATTACCAATGATTTTGTTATCGAGAATGATGCTGCGTTCTTCATGAAAGGTGCGTGTCCCGTTTTTTCGGATTTTATCGCTGCGCACAAACACGGTTCTCGACTCATCCAGCACGACAACACTGACCACCTCCGGGTCGCGCATCACGGCTTGTACAAATTGATTGGCGACATCCCGGTCGACGTTCCAAACCGGTACTGCCATTGCCCGCGAGAGCATGTCCGCATACTGAGACATCGGGTTGCGAATGCGTAATTGCAGTTCCCGCTCGTAACGGTCGCGTATCAGAAATTGACCAAAAATTACGGCAGGCAAGACAATTCCAAGCGCAACACCATAGATCAGAATTTGTCGTAGAGATAACTTGCGCAATGGCTGGCCTGTAAATTGATTATTTTAATTGTTGCTTACGCCACAACTGAATGTTGGACGTAATCAATTTATTCATCAGATTTTGTTTATCCAGTTTATAGATTGCCTTGGCAATACGTCCGCGCATTTCCGGCGTATTACAAGGTGAACGATGAGACAGGGTCAGATAAAGATTTTCGTTGGTAATAGATGTCGTGGCTGTTTTCAGACCAGAAATATTCATCTTGGCCATATAAGCAAGACCAGGGTCTTCTTCATAAATCAAATAGTCAGCCCGCGACAAGGTCAGCATTTTCAACGCCTGCTCAAGGCTTGCGACCATTGTGATTTTCAGCGATTCCTTTGCATACCGGTCAAACTCTTCGCCAAAACTGTTGTTGATGACAGTGACGCCATGTTTGCCCCTCAGATCAGACCATTTTTTATAAGGAAAACTGTTGCCGGCACGCGTCCAGATCACCGTCCGGGTTTCACGGAAGGCCGGGTAAAAGTAATCCATGTAATCCAGGCGGGGCAAAGTAAAAAATGCTCCCGCAAGAAGATCGACACGTCCTAATTTTGCTTCTTCCTGGACTCGCCCCCACGGGCCGAAATATTTAACCTCAATCGACACACCCAATTCTTTGGCCAACAACTGCATGAGGTCGGCATTCGCACCGATCAGATGATTTTCGTCTTCGGGATCGCGCCAGAGGTAAGGGGGATATTCTGGATTGCCAGTTGCAACCAGAGACTTGCACGATTCTGCTGAGTAAGCACTTGAGTTGGCAAAAAAAGCAAAGATGACTATTGCAAACTTTAATATTTGCAACACAGCAGGATTTGCATGGTGACGTAGCATCTTCATGGGCAACCTTTTCTGCAAGACAACATCGTTAGGTGTTCTAGTCTAACTGCTGCCACAGTCGTTGGCAAGAAACTGCGGTGGGCGCAAAACCAATTCCGCCACAGACCTGAATTCAGGCCAAATATACGCCAGTTCAGGAACTTCCGATCCAATCAATTTCAGTTTTTAGAACTTACGTAAAACTGTTCCAACAAGCCATGACGACGCTGGCAATATCGTCCCAACAAAGAGTCATAACACTGCCAGGGAAAGTTTCACATAAGTCCTGAGCGCTCTATGGATTAACGGCGAACGATGCCAGTACCAGAATTTTTTACCAAATCGCCGGACATAAATCCTGGATCATGATCGAATTGAAAGCTATTTTTGCTGCCTGTTTCATATTGCACAGTGACAGTCCAGACTTTGCTGGATTTAACTTTCTGTTCGATTTTATGACCTGCCAACGCCCCGCCAGCTGCGCCGGCAATTGTCGCCAGATCGCGGCCAGTTCCGCCACCGACCTGATTTCCCAACAAAGCACCTGCAACACCTCCAGCAATCACGCCCAGCGCACCGCCTTCACCTTCTTTTTCACTAACGTCAACCGCAATCACTTTGCCGCATTCAGCGCAAACCGGTATTGGTTTATTTGACGAATATTGGTTCATTTTGGCTGCATTCGCCTTCGCCTCTGCCAATGCGCTGTTGTATTCAGTTTTAGCGTCGCGCAGACACTGCATACGTGCCTTTGAGCTACTTTCTTCAGCACATAATTTTTTATCATCTGCATAACGTGTCGCGGCACGTTTACTGTCGGCGGCATATTGTTGTTTGCTGGTTAATCCCTGCGCCGACACAGTGCTGACGGCTGCGAGTAACAAAGACATTGCGAAGAATTGTTTTTTCATTTCGAATTTCCTTTCAGTTGAATAAGATAAGCACAAAATTATTCCCGACAACGGCAGAGCAACGAGCACTGGTAGAAAGCATCGCGTCGCCAAGGCGGTTTTGTGAACATCTTATTGAGTCATCGATACAGCTTGAATAGATCAGGCATAAAAATACTCTAACGTTTATTACATGCAATTGCTTGATGAACTAACAATGATTGACAGTTTAACAGTGTCAAAACGTAAAAACCCGCTTTTTAAAGCGGGTTTTTACTTGGCTTCAATGGCCGATCCAGTCCTTATACCAACTTGGCCTTGATCAGTTTGCCTAATTTTTCTATCCCTTCGTTAATTCGTTCCGGCGAAACTGTCACGAATGAAAGGCGCAAGGTATTGGTCTCAGCTTCGTTCGCATAAAACGGACCACCTGGAACAAAGGCAACATTTTGCTGAATCGCTTCGTCCAGCAATTGTTTACTATCGATGTTCTTAGGCAAAGTCACCCAGATGAACATCCCCCCCTCTGGACGCGTCCATTTAACGCCTTCAGGGAAATACTTCGCCATCGCTTCCAGCATGACATTGCACTGTCCGGAATAAAAACTGCGGATAGTTGGAATATGTTCACCGAGGAAACCATCCTTGATGACTTCGTAGACAACCATCTGCGTCAATTGTGCCGTGTGCAGATCAGCAGCCTGCTTAGCCTGTTCCAGTTTGCGGATCAAGGGAACCGGGCCAACAACATAACCAAGGCGAATGCCTGGGGTCAGCACTTTGGAGAACGAGCCCATGTAGATCACGCC
>JAGWUK010000237.1 GCA_028868455.1 Burkholderiales bacterium
GCTGATGCAGCACCAATTGCCCCCGTATTTGCAGACCGATTTTGTGATTGTCTCAGCGCTGTTGGCGGGTAATGCTGCGTTGGCTTTTGATTTGTGTGAAGAAAAAATCAAATTGCTGAAAGCGCAGACCAGCAAGCGAAAACTGTTCATTCCCGAATTGCCCGGCCTGTTTTATACACTCACGATGCTGGTGCAAGGTAGTGAGGGAAGCCTGAAACGCGCCAAGGAGCAGATCGACGAAGGCGTCAAACATAAGCAGGCATACACCTATTATTATTTACAACCGCTGGTCAACCATCTGCTGCAAGGTGTGCATCCGGATGTGCCTGCGCTGGCAGTGCATGCGCAGGCCGATGTGGATAGTTTGTTTGAGGCCCTGGCTTTGTACTGGCTCGATGCACCAGCCAATCCTAAAATGAAAACCAAACTTGAGCAAATGCGCGAGACGATGTCGCGTCTTGGTTATCAGTGGGTGGCGGCAGAGCTGGATGCATTGTTGTCAGCGCATTATGCGGAGCCGCAAAAATTTGCCGACTGGCATGGCGACAATCAGATCAAACCGCTGACCACCGTTTTGCAGCGTGAAGAAAACTGGAAACGCGCCTTGACAGCATTGGTGCAGTTAAAGTCACCAGCCATGCCGGTGAATGATCTCAGCGATACGCGCATCGTCTGGTTGCTGGATTTGCTGGCGTCGCAAATCCGATTGGAGCCGCGCGAACAAAAACGCAATGCCAAAGGCATCTGGAGTAAGGGGCGTGCCATCGCCTTGCGACGACTGGCGCAGGAGCAAGACTCGCTGCCAGGTATGTCGGAGCAGGATAAACGCATCGCAACTTGCGTCAGAAAACTTTACGACAGCTATTACGGTGGTAGCGAATATGATCTGGATGCAGAAAAAGCCTTGCCGTATCTGATCGGGCATCCGACTGTATTCTGGACTGAAGCGCCGGATATCCGTATCGATGTCGTCAAAGGCGAAGTGACTTTGCAAATGAAAGAAAAAGGTGAACAGATCCGCCTGCAACTGGATCCGCCAGTAACTGCCGACAACGCTGTTTTCTGGCGCAAAGAGACGCCGACAAGGTTGGCCGTCTATGCGCCGAGTGCCGAGATGAAACAGATTGCCGGTATTCTGGGGCGTGGTCTTAGCGTGCCCGCCAACGCCAGAGCGCAGTTGGTGGACGTGATCGCGGCTATTGCTCCGCATCTGGCAATTCATTCCGATCTGCCGGAGATGGCAGCGCACATTGACACCATCGCCGCTGACGAGACGATTTTTGCGCATCTGTTGCCGTTGAAAGAAGGACTGCGCGTGCAGTTTCTGGCACGGCCGCTGGCTGAAGGTGGCTGGTTTGCACCGGGCAAAGGCGCGGTCAATGTGCTCGGTGAGCAAGGCGGGAAACCGGTACAGGCAGCGCGGCAGTTGGCGCAGGAGAAAAAGCGTTTGCAGCAGGTTTTGCAAGATTGCCCGACGCTGGCAAGCGTGGATCAAAATGGCGATGAATGGGAGCTGCAAGAGCCGCAGGCTTGTCTCGAATTATTGAGTGAGCTAAAAGCCTTGCCAGAAAACCTGCTGGAACTTGTGTGGCCGGAAGGCGAGCGTTTCCGCCTGAAAGGCAGCCGCACTTTGCAGCAGATGCGGCTCAGCATCAAAAAGCAGGGCGACTGGTTTGTCGCTGGTGGCGACATTGCGCTGGACGATGGCCGCGTGCTGGCTTTGCGCGAATTATTGCAAATGGTTGACAGTGCGCAGGGGCGTTTTTTAAAACTCGGCGAAAACGATTATCTGGCGCTGACCGAAAGTTTCCGTCAACGTCTCAGTGAATTGCACGCCTTGTCCGAAACCTCGGGCAAAGACGGTGTGCGCATCAATCCGCTGGCAGCGCCGATTCTGGCTGAACTTGCCGCCGAGGTGGGCGAGTTGGAAGCGGATAATGCATGGCGCGAACAGCTCGCAAAGCTTGACAAGCTGGCTGATTTTTTGCCGGTTGTGCCGTCAACGCTGCAAGCAGAATTGCGCGATTACCAGCTGGACGGTTATCAGTGGCTGGCGCGGCTGGCACATTGGGGCGTCGGTGCTTGTCTCGCCGATGACATGGGGCTGGGCAAGACTGTGCAGACATTGGCGCTGTTGCTGGAGAGGGCGCCGCAAGGTCCGGCGCTGGTGGTGGCGCCGATTTCCGTTGCCATGAACTGGCAGGCCGAGGTCGCACGATTTGCGCCGACATTGCGGGTGCGCGCCTATCATACGCAACGCTCGCTGGAAGACCTGGGCGCATTCGATCTGGTCATCGCCAGCTATGGCATGTTGCAATCCGATGCTGAACTGTTTTGCGCGCAGCACTGGCATAGCGTGGTGCTGGATGAGGCGCAGGTGATCAAAAATGCAGCGACCAAGCGTAGTCAGGCAGCAATGGCACTGACCGCCGATTTCAAAATGATCGCCAGCGGTACACCGGTAGAAAATCACCTCGGCGAATTATGGAACTTGTTTCGCTTCATCAATCCCGGATTGCTCGGTTCTAAAGAGCGCTTTGCTGAACGCTTCAGTAATCCGATCGAACGTGGCGACAAGACGGCGCGCTTGCATCTGAAAAAGCTGATACAGCCGTTCATCTTGCGCCGGACGAAAACCCAGGTGCTGGACGAATTACCGCCGCGCACAGAAATCACGTTGCAAGTCGAACTCAGCGATGAAGAACGACACTTGTATGAAGCCTTGCGTCAGGAAGCACTGGACAGGATCGCCAATCTGAAAGCCAATGAAGGCCAATCCATGCAAGTGCTGGCAGAGATCACCAAGCTGCGCCGCTTTTGCTGCCACCCGCAGTTGGTGATGAAAAATTCCAACCTCAGCGGCAGCAAGCTGGCCGTATTTGCCGATACCGTTTCGGAATTACTGGATAACCGCCACAAGGCGCTGGTGTTCAGCCAGTTTGTCGATCATCTCGCTATCGTGCGCTCCTGGCTGGAGCAGCAGGGGATTGCGTATCAATATCTGGATGGCAGCACACCGCCCGCAGAACGTAAAAAGCGCGTCGATGCGTTTCAGGCCGGGCAAGGCGATGTGTTCCTGATCAGCCTGAAGGCAGGCGGTACGGGTCTGAACCTGACTGCCGCCGACTACGTTATTCATCTGGATCCGTGGTGGAATCCGGCTGTCGAAGATCAGGCATCGGACAGGGCGCATCGCATGGGGCAGCAAAGACCGGTGACGATTTACCGCCTCGTCGTGCAGGAAACCATCGAAGAAAAAATCCTTGCCTTGCATGCAGAAAAACGTGATCTGGCAGATAGCCTGCTCGATGGTGGCGACGCCGCCGGACGCCTGGATACTGCCGCGTTATTGCGCCTGCTGAAAGAGAGTGTCTGAGTTTGTCGCACAGTGTTTGCGACGACTACGCTGACGCCGGATATGGAGCGCAAGACGCGTGACGTTTGTACCAGCGATCACCAAGCGTCAGCAATTCGCGGTAGAAATCCGCCTGCAAGGAAAAATGCCCCCAACAGATTTCAGCATATTCTCTGGGGCCAGTCAGTCGTGTGTAACAGTCGCGAGTCAGTTGCGGATCCACCATTTTGTCGCGTAAGGGATTGATCACCAGCACTGGCACTTTCGTGTTGCGATGGAGCGGGATGACAAAAGGCGTATCCAGCATGCTGGCAAAATAACTGGCCGTGACCGAGCGCAGTGTGCACGGATCGGCTTGCCATTTTTTATAAAACCCCTGCGCCAGATCACGCTCGTCAACCATGTTGCGAAAGCGCGCCAGAGGCCGGTAAGGAAAGCGCATTCCCGGTGCGATGCGCGCAAGGGCGGCGCTTGCCGCGCGCATCCCTTGTGGTACGGCGGGTAAGTTTGCCAGCCAGGCAAAGCGTGTAAATGCGATGCCGGTACGCGGATCGCCAAAATCATATAAGTTCAGACAGGCGATCGCAGCGGGCGCTTGTCCGCGATGTGCCAGCACGGCCGCCGCCGCGTAAGTCAGGCCGCTGCCTATACTGCCGCCGCACATGAATAAGGTTCCGCGAAAATTGCATCGCGCCCAGGTGGCCACATCCACGATATTTTGTACGACTTCGCTGATCGTGAAGTCCCCTGGCTGACCGCCGGAGCGACCTTGCCCTTTTTGATCGGGCACGATGACGACATAGCCTTGTTGATGAAAAGCCAGTGCCGCGCCAGCAAGCAAACCGGCATGGCCGCCACCGCCATGATTCAAAATCAGTAAAGGCGCATCTGCGGCGCTTTGCGGATAGACATCAATATGTAGCCTGACATTGGCGGACACGATGTTGCGCGTACGCACGATCCGCGAAATCGCCGCTATTTGCTCTGCGCTGTGATAGCAATGCCAGTAATCGGATGACGTGGCGATGGGTGAAAGAGTTGTGGTCATAGAGGTAAAGCCAGCCCTACACAGACAGGTCAGGCGAGGCAGCTTGCGGCGCAGTGTGCATGGTTCTCGCCTTGCCATATCAGATTTGCGAAGTCTGCTGGTAACGCGTCGTTGTGATGGATGAAAGATTAACACAGTTAAATCTTATTGATAATCATTACCATTTGAAATTAGCGAGAAAGCCACGCTGGCGCAACGCTGCGATGGCAAAGTGCAGGACGGTCATTGGGACTCTTGCGATGGCAAGAAAAACATGGTGCGGCATGCTGATCAGCCCGCATCAACATGCCGCAACCGGGGCACTTGCCATGAGCGCGAATGGGACGCGTCCGGCAGTGCCAGGTTTCAGTTTATTTTTTAGTTTTTTTACTTTTTGCAGCAGTGGTGATGAATTCAACGACGAAATTGGTTTCTGGCGGGCAGGCATAGTCGCTGCCTGCGTCGCCATAGGCAAAGCCGTACACATTCTGGAACTGTGTGGACGACTGAATTTTCGTGTTGTAAGTCGACGTATTGGCGCCAACGCTGCCGGCGGCGACATCGCAGGTGCCGGGGGTGTTGTAGTTACCCGTACAGCAAAATTGGGGCGCATCCGCAGGGCTATTGGCTGTCGCATACGTGCATGGGCTCATACACCCGGCAAACTTGCCATCGGGCGACGTCACCGCGAGATTCCAGGCCGTAGCGCCGCCACTATAGTTGGCCGGCAATTGCGAGCTGGCTTTGCACATGGTTTGCAATGCAGTCGCGCTGTTTGGTGCAACTTGCGCAAAAGGCCGGGCGGCGCTGTACAGGCCAGCACCAAGCACATTGGAATTTTCTGGTGGCACGGTATATGTGCAATACGCTGGCGACGCTGGATAAAACTTCACGCCGACACTATAACCATCGACGGCTGAGACATCGACGTTGCTGGCACCGTTCGGTATGCTGTTGGTGACGGCCAGAATGGTCGGTTCGATTTTTGTTGCATACGGCGTTTGGCCCGGGAAGTAACCGCCTGTGCATACCCAGTTAGGCGGCGGTGCGGGCGTATTCGAGCATTGCGCAATCGTCGGCGCTGTGCCGCAGGCCTTGACACTGCTGGCAGTGCAATAACTGGACAAATAAAACGCCGCAGAATTCAGGCCATTGACACCAACGCTGACA
>JAGWUK010000238.1 GCA_028868455.1 Burkholderiales bacterium
TTACCGCAGTGGTGCTGTGATCATGATGTTGTGGGCAGGGCTGGCCGCCTATATGCGTCGCGAACGCTGTTCGCACCTGATTGGTTGTGCCAGTATCAGTCTGACTGATGGTGGTCAGAATGCCGCTGCCATTTATCGCGGCCTGACTGCTGGCGATTTCTCACCGCTCGAATACCGTGTCACACCGCACCTGCCTTTCCCTCTGGAAGAAATCGACACCAGCAATAGCGAAGCACGTATCCCGCCACTGCTGAAAGGCTATTTGCGCGCCGGTGCCTGGGTTTGCGGCGAACCGGCCTGGGATCCTGATTTCCACAGTGCAGATTTGTTTGTCATGCTGCCGCTTTCCAATCTGGATAACCGCTACGCCCGTCATTACGGCACCGAGGGGCAATAAACATGAAAGCCGCTGACGAGTTCTTGAATCGCAAATTATTCAAATCGGGCAAAAAGGAAGTGCAACGCTTCCGTACGATCTGGATCTCCGATTTGCACTTGGGAACCAGCGGCTGCCAGGCGGCCAAGCTGCTGGAATTTTTACGGGCAACCGAATCCGAAACCTTGTATCTGGTCGGCGATATCATCGACGGCTGGCAACTGAAGCGTCGCTGGTACTGGGATCAGACGCACAATAATGTGGTGCAGACGGTTCTCAAAAAAGCCAAGAAGGGAACCAATGTCATTTTCGTTCCTGGTAACCACGATGAATCAATACGTCAGTTTATTGACCTTGATTTTGGCGGTATCAAAGTCCGTGATGAACTCGTCCATACCACGGCCAACGGCAAACGCATGCTGGTCTTGCACGGTGACCGCTTCGACGGTGTCATCGCCTGCGCCAAATGGCTGGCTTATGTCGGCGATAGCCTGTACACCGTCATATTGAAATTCAATCAGATTTTCAATAACTGGCGCGCCCGCGCTGGGATGCCGTATTGGTCGCTGTCGCAGTATCTGAAACTCAAAGTCAAAAACGCCGTCAGCTACATCACGCAGTTTGAAGACGCGCTGGCAGAAGAAGCCCGCCGCAAAGGCGTCGATGGCATCATCTGCGGACACATTCACAAACCCGAAATCCGCGACATCGGCGGCATCCTGTATTGCAATGATGGTGACTGGGTAGAAAGTCTTTCCGCGTTGGTGGAAGATGCGCAGGGCGCTTTGCGTCTCGTGACCTGGCACGACATTATTCATCCTGAAAACGTGACGCATTCTGAAGAGGATTCTGCGACGATGCCTGAACCAGAACTGGAAATTCCAATCTCTGCCTGATAGCGCGGATGCTGAATGCGCGTCATCAGAAAAATACAGATTCAACGGTTTCTTGGTTTGGTGATGTGCGTATTTCTTCGTTCTGTTTGCCGGATAAATTTACTGGCATCACCAGCGTTGTTGCCTCGTCGAGTCGCTAAAGACAGGTG
The DNA here is from genome assembly GCA_028868455.1 of Burkholderiales bacterium. Classification (GTDB taxonomy): domain Bacteria; phylum Pseudomonadota; class Gammaproteobacteria; order Burkholderiales; family Burkholderiaceae_D; genus Undibacterium. Next base: position 1,422 of record JAGWUK010000238.1, read on the forward strand.
ACAGCGATAACGATCTGGACCGTGCGTGTTAATGAGGACGGTCTAATCACCGAAGCCTTGCCAAATGCAAGCACATCATCTCTTGGAAATGAATACGGGCCGTCTGCAAGGCGGACATTATTTGATGACGAGATCCGGCGACATGATGGCTTTCAGATAGGTGTGCATTTCGTCGGTTTCCCGGGGTTTTTGAGAAATCCACCAGACGTTGCCCTTACGTACGCTGTACTCTTGCAAAGAGTGCCCCAGCAGTTCGGCGACGACCTGACCGAGATACGGCTGGTGACCGATGATCAGGATAGGCTCGCGACTATTGGGCCAGTTGGCAGCCTTTAAAACGTCGGCGACCTGCGCTTCCGGTCCCAATTCATTTAATAGTTTGAATTTTCTGCCACAAGCAGCCAGCGCTTCAGCCGTTTCTTTGGTGCGCATGGTTGGGCTGGCCAGAATTTTGCAACTGTCCGGCAAGGTGCTGTCAAGCCAGTACGCCATTTTGCTGGCTTGCTTCTGGCCTTTGCCGGTGAGTTTGCGGAACTCATCGGAAATTTCACTGGTGGCCGGTTCTGCTTCGGCATGGCGCCAGAGAATCAAATCCATTATTCCCCCTCAGATGTGGACAATGAGCCCAATTGTTGCATCAGGAATTGTTGTGCGCAGAACGGCACTTGCTTGGACCTGGCTTTCTTGCGTTCATAATGTCCTTCCGAGTCCAGCGTCCAGGCGTTGATATTGTCTTTCAGGTAGGGATCGAGACCCTCAGCCAGGATGCGTTTTTTCAGGGACTTGTCCAATACCGGGAATGCAACTTCTATCCTGCGGAATAGATTGCGGTTCATCCAGTCGGCGCTGGCCAGATGTACGTCGTGTGCCAGATCGTTGCGGAAATAATAGATGCGGCTGTGTTCGAGGAAGCGACCGATAATCGATCGAACCCGGATATTTTCGGATAAACCTGGTACGCCGGGACGCAATGCACAGGCGCCGCGTATGATCAGGTCAATTTTGACGCCATCAGCCGAAGCAGCATAGAGAGCGCGGATCACTGATTCATCCAGCAATGCATTCATCTTGGCGATGATGCGCGCCGGGCGACCTTCTCTGGCGATACGTGCTTCGTTGCGAATAGATTTGATAATTTGCGGTTGCAGGGCAAATGGCGCCAGCCACAGAAATTCCAGTTTTTTCGGTTTGTTCAAACCCGTCAGGTGAATGAACACTTCGTTGACTTCGGCCGCTATACCAGCATGCGCAGTCAATAAGCCGAAATCGGTATAAAAACGGGTTGTCGATGGATGGTAGTTGCCGGTACCAAGATGCGCATAATGACGTAATAGGCCACCTTCTTCGCGACGGATGACCAGCGCCAGCTTGGCATGCGTCTTCAGGCCAACAACGCCATACACAACTTGCGCGCCAGCTCTTTGCAGTTTATCGGCCCAGTTGATGTTGGCTTCTTCATCGAAACGCGCCATCAATTCAACGATGACGGTCACTTCTTTTCCAAGTTGTGCCGCGGTAATCAGCGATTCCATCAGATCCGAATTCATGCCGGTACGATAAATCGTCTGCTTGATCGCGACGACGCTAGGGTCGTGTGCGGCAGATCGGATGAAGTCAATAACGGTTTGGAATGGTTGGAACGGGTGGTGCAGCAAAATATCTTGTTTGCGCAGCAGTGTGAAAATATCGGCGTGCGCATATTTCGTGATGATTTTTGCCGAAAATGGCGGGAAGCGCAGATTGGGTTGCTTGACATGGTCGACCAGTTCGCCAAGTCTGACCATATTGACCGGCCCATCAACCGGGTACAGGCGATCACTGTCGAGCGAAAATTGCTCAAGCAAAAAGCGCGACAAGTCTTCGGGGCAGTTTTTCGCTACTTCCAGGCGCACCGCAGCGCCGAACTGACGTGTCTGCAGCTCACCTTGCAAGGCCTGGCGGAGGTTTTTGACTTCTTCCTCATCAACCCACAGGTCGCTGTCGCGGGTGACGCGGAACTGGGAATAATTGATGACTTCTCTGCCGTTGAACAGGTCTTCGATATGTGCATGGATAACGGACGACAGTAGACAGAATGACATGCCATTTTTGGAGATTTCGTCTGGCAAGCGAATAATGCGTGGAAGTACCCGCGGCGCTTTGACAATCGCAATGCCGGTTCCTCTGCCAAAAGCGTCCTTGCCAGCCAGAGAGACGATGAAATTCAGACTCTTGTTCACGACTTGCGGGAATGGATGCGCAGGGTCGAGGCCAATCGGCGTCAATAAAGGGCGGACTTCACGTTCAAAGTAATCTTTGACCCAGGCACGTTGTGCCTCGTTGCGATCCGAGTGGCGCAAAACATGGATGCCTTTTTGCGAGAGCTGCGGAAGAATCTCGACGTTCAGCAATTCATACTGACGCTGCGCTAATTGATGACATTCTTTGCTGATGCGTTTGAGCATCGCCTGAAATGCCGGGTGCTCAACGAGTTGACCATCAACCGTGTTTTGCGCCAGTAAGCTGGCAACACGGACTTCAAAAAATTCGTCCAGATTGCTGCCGACGATGCAAAGGTAGCGCAGTCGCTCCAGTAAAGGGATCGTTTTGTCTTCCGCCTGCGCGAGTACACGCCAGTTGAAAGCTATCTGTGACATTTCCCTGTCGAGAAAAATGACCGAACGCGATAATTCAGCAGCGACTGGCTTGAGCGCTTTGTCCGCAGATTTAGTAACAGGCTCAATCTCTGTTTTCTTCGTGTCGGACTCTATCTTTGAGAGTACGTCTTCTTTATTTTGCATAGTTGTCCGCATGTCATAAACCTTGCCATATATAGCATGGCAGATTCTAGTTGTCATTTGTGACTAGTTTATGACAAAAATATAGTTACAAATACAATTGTTTCAAGCTATTTCGGTATGGTCATGAACTTGTCATAATTGCGTTGTACAGTGCGCAGCGTAGTAAAGAATTCATGTAATTTAACCTAGAGGTGAACATGCAAATCAAACGTGTCGTTAAATCCCTGATCGCTGTTGTCGGCGTTGCTGTGTCTTTCTCTGCTGCTCATGCAGCGGATATGACTGGTGCTGGTGCAACTTTCCCATATCCAATCTACGCCAAATGGGCAGAGGCTTATAAAAAAGCAACTGGCAATGGCTTGAACTATCAATCCATCGGTTCTGGCGGCGGTATCAAGCAAATCAAAGCTAAAACAGTCGATTTCGGTGCTTCCGATATGCCTTTGAAAGCAGAAGACCTGGAAAAAGAAGGTTTGATGCAATTCCCGGCAATTATCGGTGGCGTTATTCCAGTAGTTAATCTGGACGGCATTGCTCCAGGGCAACTGAAAATGACTGGCGACGTATTGGCCGGTATCTATATGGGCAAAATCACTAAATGGAATGCTGCTGAAATCGCTGCTATCAATCCAGGCGTTAAATTGCCAGCAGAAGAAATCACAGTTGTTCACCGTTCTGATGGTTCTGGTACAACTTTCCTGTGGACTGACTATCTGAGCAAAGTTAATGCTGAATTCAAAACAGCAGTTGGCTCTTCCACAGCAGTTAAATGGCCAGTTGGCTTGGGCGGTAAAGGTAACGAAGGTGTTGCTGCAAACGTTCAACGTATCAAAAATTCTATCGGTTACGTAGAGTACGCGTATGTTAAAAAGAACAAAATGACATACACCATGTTGAAAAATGCTGATGGTCAGTTCGCTGCACCTGATGATGCAAACTTCAAAGCTGCTGCTGCTGGCGCTGACTGGAGCAAAGCTCCTGGTATGTATCTGGTGTTGACTAACCAACCAGGTAAAATCACTTGGCCTATCACTGGCGCGTCTTTCATCCTGATGCACAAAACTCAGGCTGACGCAGCTAAAGGCAAAGAAGTCTTGAAATTCTACGACTGGGCATTCAAAAACGGTGGCGCAATGGCTGCTGAACTGGAATATGTCTCTTTGCCACCAGCAGTTGTTCAATTGATCGAAAACGGCTGGAAAGAAAAACTGAAAGATACTTCTGGTAAGGCTATCTGGTAATTATTAGTTTGAAGGGCAGTTCGTAGTCTTAACTACTAACCGAGCTATTTTGTATGAGACAATCTGGCGTAAGCCAGATTGTCTTCTGGTGGAATGAACCTTA
>JAGWUK010000239.1 GCA_028868455.1 Burkholderiales bacterium
ATGCAAGATGGCAAGCCATTGCCGGACAAAATTCTGACGGCCAATGCGTATCTCGGCGCGTTGCCAATCAAAATGGCGCTGGATGCCGGTGCGGATATCGTCATTACCGGACGATGCGTTGACAGCGCAGTGACTTTGGGTGCGCTGTTGCATGAATTTAACTGGACGATGAGCGACTATGACAAGCTGGCAGGTGCCAGCCTTGCTGGTCACATTATTGAATGCGGATGTCAGGGTGTCGGCGGTCTGCATACCGATTGGGCATCAGTACCCGACTGGGCGAACAGCGGTTACCCGATTGTGGAATGCAACGAGGATGGCAGTTTTGTCGTCACCAAACCAGACGGCACAGGTGGTCTGGTAACGCCAGCGACCGTCGGTGAGCAATTGCTGTACGAAATTGGCGACCCGTCTCGCTATGTTTTGCCAGATGTGATTTGCGATTTTACGCAGGTGGAAATGACGCAAGAAGCCGTGCATCGAGTCAGGGTGCGGGGCGCAAGAGGATTGCCACCGACAACAAGTTATAAGGTCAGCGCGACCTATGCCGATGGATATCGATGCGCCGCGCAATTGACGATCGTTGGATTCGATGCAGAAGCGAAAGTTAAACGTACTGCCGAAGCGATACTGACGCGTTGCCGGACACTCTTCAAGCAACTTCAATTGCCAGATTTCAGTGCAACACATATCGAGGTAATAGGTGCCGCGTCCGGTTACGGTAAGCATATTCCGCATCCTCACTTATTTGAAGCCGTGATGTGGCTGGCGGTCAGTCATGTCAATAAGCAGGCACTGGAGATTTTTTCGCGTGAAATCGCGCCGGCAGGTACATCCTGGGCGCCCGGTACAACCGGTGCCGGCGGCGGTCGTCCTGGTGTGTCGCCAGCAATCAAACAATGTGCATTTTTAATCGATAAATCGACCTTGTCTGTGGTCGTGCAGATGATAGCCGGCGAGGAAGTCCGGCAAGTTGCCACTGTACCTGTTCTGATGCCGGAACAGTCGGCCACGCCGAATGCGCAAGACACGGCACAGTGGGAAGAGGATCAGACTGTTGCGTTGCAATTGAGCGATTTTGTCGAAGTTCCCCTGATTGAACTGGCCTATGCACGCAGCGGCGACAAAGGCGATATTTCAAATATCGGCGTCATCGCACGCGAGTTCCGGCATCTGCCTTTTTTGCGAGGGCAACTGACGCAAGAAAATGTCGCTGCTTATCTCGCGCATCTGGTGAAAGGTCAGGTGACACGCTATGCCTTACCCGGCATGCATGCCTTCAATTTTGTGTGTGAACAGGCTTTGGATGGTGGGGGCATGGCATCGTTGCGACATGATCCGCTGGGCAAAGGCATGGCGCAAATTCTGCTGGCGATGCCTATCCGGGTGCCTGTCAATTGGCTGGGTGACTGAATCAGGGCTGACGTAAAAATGCGCCAGTAAAGCAAAACGATAGGCGCTGAGGCGCATTGACGCCAACCCTGATTTTGTCACAAGCCTTTCATCGAACCATGTTTGCGTCACTGAACGGAGTTGCAAAGATGTATCCACATTTGCCGAAGTCGGCCCATTTCACAACAGAGCACGATGCCTTCAGACGCAGTGTCAAGCGTTTTGTGGATACGGAATTATTGCCGCATGTTGACGCCTGGGATGAAGCAGAAACTTTTCCACGTGCGTTGTATGAACGCGCTGCAGAAATTGGTTTGCTTGGACTCGGATTCCCTGAAGAATATGGCGGAGTGCCGGGTGACTTGTTTCATGAGATTGCAATGATAGAGGAGCTTTCGCGTACGGCTTGCGGTGGGCTAATGGCGTCCGTATTCAGTCACACCATAGGCGCACCACCGATAGTGGCAGGGGGCAGCGCAGAATTAAAGTCGCGGGTGTTGCCCGAAATACTTAGCGGTAAAAAAATCAGTGCTCTGGCTGTGACCGAGCCGTCTGGCGGATCCGATGTCGCCAACCTGAAAACGCGTGCCGTACGTGATGGCGACAGCTACATCATCAATGGCAGCAAGACCTTCATCACATCTGGTATGCGTGCTGACTATATAACTGTTGCCGTACGAACTGGTGGCCCTGGTGCTGGTGGCGTATCTGCATTGCTGGTGCCGGGCACTGCATCTGGGTTGACGCGAACCACCTTAAAGAAAATGGGATGGTGGTGCTCAGACACGGCGCAACTCCATTTTGATGATTGTCGTGTCCCCGTCGGCAATTTACTCGGTGCCGAAAATCGTGGCTTCGACATTTTTATGCGCAACTTCAATCATGAACGGCTGGCGCTGGCTTTGCAGGCATACGGGTTTGCCTGCGTTTGCCTGGATGAGGCGTCCGACTGGGCGCGCGAGCGCATGACCTTTGGCCAGCCCCTGATGCAGCATCAGGTGATACGACACAAGCTGGTTGCTATGGCGACACAGATCGAGGCGACACGTGCGCTGCTCGAAGACATGGCGGCACGTTTGCAGCAAGGGCAACAACCGGTTGCGCAAATTTGCATGCTGAAAAACTTTGCCACGCAAACCATGCAACTGTGTGCCGACCACGCGGTGCAAATACTTGGCGGCATGGGATTTATGCGCGGTACAAAGTCAGAACGCATTTATCGTGAAGTCAAGGTGTACATGATCGGTGGCGGCGCCGAGGAAATATTGAACGATCTGGCAGCGCGGCAATTAGGCTGGCTTTGACATGCCGTTGGCGCCGGACCGGAAGCGGTGAATTGCACATTTCAATCATGGATTTTTAAAGCCAGTCAGTGGCAAAACTGAGGAGACATAGATGTACCGTTCCATATTTAAATCCGGTCTGTTCGACGGTAAAACTGTGATCGTGACGGGCGGTGGCAGTGGCATAGGCCGTTGCGTGGCACATGAATTGTCGGCGCTTGGTGCGTTGGTGCTGATCGTTGGGCGCACGCAATCCAAACTGGATGCCGTTGCGGCAGAGATTGATGCTGTCGGCGGCAAAGTACAAACCTATGTGTGCAATATTCGCGATGAAGACGCCGTACAAAACCTGATTGCCAGCATCGTCAGCGAGCATGGTTCGATCCATGGCCTCGTGAACAATGCGGGTGGCCAGTTTCCTTCGCCGCTAAAACAGATTTCATTAAAAGGCTGGGAAGCCGTATTGCAAACCAATCTGACCGGCGGTTTTTTAATGGCCAGAGAATGCCTGAATCAAACCATGCAACGTGGCGGTGGAGCGATCGTCAACATCGTTGCGGATATGTGGGGCAGCATGCCCGGCATGGGACATTCCGGCGCGGCGCGGGCTGGCATGGTCAGCTTCACAGAGACTGCTGCGTTTGAGTGGGCGCAGTATGGCGTTCGGGTGAACGCCGTCGCACCGGGTTACGTGGCGTCGTCCGGCATGGATGCGTATCCGCCGACGATGGCCGAAGCGATCCGTGCGTTCCCGCGCACCGTACCTTTGCAGCGTTTCGCAACCGAGGCTGAAATTTCGGCACCTGTCGTATTTTTACTATCCGAGGCAGCGAGCTTTATCACTGGCGCGACTTTGCGGGTAGATGGCGGCAGACCGAACGTACGAGGCGGCTATCCTATGGAAGCAGCGCAAAATCCTCCGGCAGCTTTTGATGGGTTCCATCTCGCCAGCACACCGAAAGTATTACAGCAGGAGGGTGACTGATGCCGGTACTTGAAACGCGTATTGTCACGCAGAGCGCGCAATATCAGGGAAATCGCGCCACACTGCTGGATCAGATTACGGAACTGCGCGCCCTGGAACAACGCACGCGTGACAAGTCGGCGGCATCGCGGGCTTTGTTTGAAAAACGCGGACAGCTCTTGCCGCGAGAGCGGCTGGCGCGCCTGCTGGATTTAGGTGCGCCATTTTTAGAATTAGCCACGCTGGCGGGTTTTGGTCTGGATCAACCGGATACGTCACGTTCCATCCCCGGTGCCGGGATGGTGGCGGGAATTGGCTTCGTGAGTGGCGTACGCGCCATGATTGTGGTGGATGACTCGGGTATCGATGCCGGTGCGGTGCAGCCGATGGGCATTGAGAAATTCCAGCGAGCGCAAAAAATTGCACTGGATCAGAAATTGCCGTTCATCCATCTGGTCGAATGCGCGGGCGCCAATTTGCTGGCATATCAAGTGGAAACCTTTATTCACGGCGGCAGCGGTTTTTATTGGCTGGCGCGACTGTCCGCAGCGGGCTTGCCCGTGATCAGCGTCGTACACGGATCAAGCACAGCCGGCGGCGCATACATGCCAGGATTGTCCGACTATGTCGTGATGGTGCGTGATCGCGCCAAAGCTTTCCTGGCTGGCCCGCCTTTGTTGAAGGCGGCAACGGGTGAAATCGCGACGGAGGAGGAACTTGGCGGCGCAGAAATGCATGCGAGCATCTCTGGCCTGGCTGATTACCTCGCAGAAGACGACGCTGATGCCGTGCGTATCACGCGAGAACTTATGGAAAAGCTGGACTGGAACCGCGCTGTGCCAGTACGTGAGCGGAAATATGTGCCACCTTGCTTCGATGCGGAAGAATTATTGGGTATCGCCGTTCCCGATCATAAAAAACCGCTCGATATGCGCGAAGTCATTGCACGCATCGTGGACGGATCGGATTTCCTGGAGTTCAAACCTGACTATGGTTCCGCGACAGTAACTGGACAAGCCAGTATTTGCGGCATACGGGTCGGGATTATCACCAACAACGGTCCATTGGACCCTGCTGGTGCGAATAAGGCGACGCACTTTATCCAGACTTGCTGTCAGTCGGGGATAGCTTTGTTGTATTTGCAGAATACGACCGGTTTTATGGTGGGTAAGGATTATGAACAAGCCGGCATGATCAAGCACGGTTCAAAGATGATACAGGCGATGGCTAATGCCAACGTGCCAAGGCTTACCATTCATTGCGGGGCTTCGTTCGGCGCCGGTAACTACGGTATGTCGGGGCGTGGTTTCTTTCCGGATTTTTGCTTTAGCTGGCCGAATGCCAAGACTGCAGTGATGGGGGCAGAGCAGGCCGCCGGCACGATGGCGATTGTGATGGAAGGCAGCATGCGGCGCAAAGGCGTGGAAATGGATGAGGCCGCACTGGCCAGTATTGACGCCATGCGCAACAAGGTTATCGCAACATTTGAGAAGCAGACCGGCGTGCTGTACACCTCGGCACGACTGCTGGATGACGGCGTGATTGATCCACGCGACACCCGCAAAGTTTTGGTAACCGTGCTGGCAGTTTGCGAAGAAGCACGCACCAGACAGTTACACCCAATTCAATTCGGCATCGCCCGGCCATAACGATCGACAATCAGGAGACCACCATGCAATTCACACATGAACATCTGGAGCTGCAACGCAATCTGAATCGCTTTATCGATACGGAAATCAATCCGCATATTGATGAATGGGAAGCCAGCGAAATGTTTCCGGCCAAAGAATTATTCCGGAAAATGGGCGCGCTGGGCTTTTTGGGAATATCCAAACCGACGGCATTTGGCGGGCTGGGTCTGGACTATTCATATTCAGTAGCGATGGCCGAGGCGCTGG